>CAJOQY010000232.1 GCA_905236835.1 uncultured Oscillibacter sp.
AAAACGCGTCAATTACGCCTTGATTTGATTCCCGCGACAGCGGCGGCATGGTCATGCGCAGAAATTCCTCCAAGAACGGTTCAACGCCGAAATTCGTCAGCGCGGAACCGAAAAACACGGGCGATAAATTCCCCGCCCGCACGGCGTCCAAATCCAAATCCCGGCCCGCGCCTAATAATTCTATCTCATCGCGCAACGCGTCCGCCTTGGCTTCGCCCAGTAAATCAATCAATTCCGGGCCGTATAAATCCACCGGACGGGAATCCGCCTTTTTGCCGTGATTATCGCCGCTGAAAAATAAAATCTCCCCGCGTTCCCGGTCATATACGCCTTTAAATTCTTTTCCGGATCCAATCGGCCAATTCATCGCGCGGGTGTCAATGCCTAATTCGCGTTCCACTTCTTCGCACAATTCCAGCGGATCGCGGCTTTCGCGGTCCATTTTATTAATAAACGTAAAAATCGGAATATGCCGCAAAGCGCACACGCGAAATAATTTCCGGGTCTGCGGCTCCACGCCTTTCGCGGCGTCGATGACCATCACAGCCGAATCGGCGGCCATCAAAGTTCTATAAGTGTCCTCCGAAAAATCCTGATGTCCCGGCGTGTCCAGAATATTCACACAATAGCCGTTATGCTGGAACTGCATGACGGAAGATGTCACGGAGATTCCGCGCTGACGTTCGATTTCCATCCAGTCAGACGTCGCGGCGCGGGCGCGTTTGCCTTTGACTTCCCCCGCCTGCGCGATCGCGCCGCCGTATAATAATAACTTTTCCGTGAGCGTTGTTTTTCCGGCGTCGGGGTGCGAAATAATCGCGAACGTCCTCCGGCGGGCGATTTCGTCTTGAAGCGTGGGCATAACGCCGCCTTCTTTCTCTTGATTTGATTATAATTTCAGTCGCCCGTAAACTGTAGCATAAACGCGGACTATTTGCAAGAGTGATTTTTCGCGCGTCACGCGTTGTCCCCAAGGAAAAGGATCGCGAACGGGAGAAACGCCGCAAATGATATGTCCCCCCTCTTTCCCGATTCGGAGAGGGGGGATATTGATATTTATACCGCCACAGCCGTCTGTTCCCGCTTCTCCCGCTTCTCTTCCTTGCGGATAATCAAACCGCCGTCATAGCGTTTTTCTTCCCGCAGTATCTGAATCAGCCGACGGAAAAACGCCCGCGCTTCCTCCCGGAACGCCTCTTGATTTTCAGCCGCGTTGTTTAATTCATAATCGCATTTATTGCGATAATATTCATCCGTTTTCTGCGCGGAGATTCTCAGGCGCGCGTAAGACTCCGGAATATTATCACGCGCCATAATCCGCCGCACACGGATTTCACGCGGAGCCGTAATCGCGATTGTTTTGTCGCATAATCTATCCAGACCGCTTTCCAGCAGACTAATCCCGTCCACCGCGCACAGGCCGTCATGAACCTCCTGAATTTTCGCTTCCAGTTCCGGCAGGACATATTGATATACAATGCGATTTAAATTGCTCAATCTCTCCGGACGCGAAAACGCCTCCCGGCCCAATAACTTGCGATCCAATACGCCATCCAGCGTGAACGCGTTGGGAAATTCTTTGTTTAATTCCTTCCGCATTTCCTCGTTTTCTTCCAGCATTCCGTGATATAATTTATCACAGTCAATAACGATTCCGCCCAGTTCCTCTATAATTTTCAGCGCCGTCGTTTTGCCGGCGCCGGTTCCGCCCGTAATGCCAAGCACAATCCTTTGCGTATCCGATTCCACCACATGAAATCCCGCGGCGCGTTTTAATCGATTTCCCACAGCTAACCCCAATCCCCGGCTGTCCGGACACTGCGCCAGAATCTCCGTTACCGGGCTTTCATCAAAAGACCGCATAATCTGGAAAATTCTCTGCGCCTGTAATTGCTTATCCTGATACGGCCCCAAAGACCGCACAACCTGACGCGGAAACAAACGCGTATATTCGTCAAAACAAATCACGCCGCTGTGTTCCCCGGCGCGTTTGGCGATTTCCCGCGCCGTCGCTTCCGGCGCGCCGCTGAATACCGTGACCGGCGCTTTCGGCGCGTAATGCCGATATTTCATCCCCGGCGCTCTCGGGCGCTCCCCCGCCGCCGGCATTTCCGTAACGGCTTTGTCTATCACAATATGCCCCACAACCTGTTCCAGCGATTCCAGCGGCGTCCCGCCCGGACGCAGTAATCTCGGCTGTTCGCCTGTCAAATCCAAAATCGTCGATTCCACGCCCAGCGTACACGGCCCGCCGTCCACAAGACCCTCAATCCGGCCTGTCATATCTTCCAATACATCACCGGCTGTCGTGCAGCTCGGACGCCCGGAACGATTCGCGCTCGGCGCGGCGATTGGCACGCCCGCCTCCCGGATAATCGCCAGCGTGGCCGGATTGTTCGGACACCGTACCGCTACAGTATCCAGTCCCGCCGTCACGACATCCGGCACGCAAGACCGACGTTTTAATATCATCGTCAACGGCCCCGGCCAGAATTTACGCGCCAACGCATACGCCAGCGGCGGAAT
>CAJOQY010000233.1 GCA_905236835.1 uncultured Oscillibacter sp.
CAGGCGTCCATACCGGGATTGGCGCTGAAAGCCTTTTCCAGTACGGTTTCCCATGATCCGTATTGTTGATACAGATCATCAGCCCGCGGACCGTCCTCATAGCCGTATTGTTCCAGATTCCGGGCTTTCGCCGCCTCCAGTCCCTCCGGATTGTCGGCGTAAGACGCGAGACGGATTTCGTTCCGCTTGGCGCTGACCGCCCGAGCGATTTCCTCAACGCTCTTGCCCTCGATTTGCATTCCGTTCATCATGGCATACATTTCATTGATGCTTTCATGATAGGCGATACGAGCCAGACGGGCGTTTTCACCGTTTACAAATTCCGGATCGGACCAGTCAAAATCCGCGTATTCTTTGAGACTTCCATCCGGGCTGGGCGCGAAGCCATAGACCGCCGAGGAATCCGCGACAATATCCTCCATGGCTTTCGGGTTCAGGCGGGGATCGTGTTGATAGCGGAAAACCGCGCCGCTTCCGTTGTCGCCGGAATCATCCGCCGCCGACGCGGAAGCAAGTCCGCTTTCGGAATCATCCGACGACGTAGCGGACAGTCCGCTTTCGGAATCCGACGCGGGATCGGCGGTTTGATCCGTCCGGCTCCCGCAGGCCGTGAGAATCAACGCCAGCGCGAGAAACAGCCCCGCCAGCCGCTTTGCGATATTTTTTTCATTTTTTTCCGTCATTCTTTTTTCTCCTCCAAAATAATAATACTTAATTTCCGGTTTTGATATGGAAATGTCATAAATCAATCCAGAAATTGGGCGCGGTTGTCGGCGTCGGAACACATTGTTTTAGATTCATCCTGACGGGCGGTCCGTCCGCGCGTATTTTCAGTATACTTCCGTATCGCGGAAATAGCAAGAAGAAAATGGAAGTTTTCTTCGCGAAACGTCGGCGAATCGCGTGATTACTTTTTCAACGTGAATTTCTCAACAAGATCATTCAGGAGCCGCGCCTGCGCGGAAAGTTCCTCACTGGCCGCGGCGGTCTCCTCACTGGCCGCGCTGTTGCTCTGCACAACCTCCGTGATCCGGCGGATTCCTTCGCTAACCTGCGCGATGGATTCCGCCTGACGTTCGCTCACCCGCGACAAAGCGTTTACAGCGCCGGTAATGGATTTCATATTTTCCACCGTGGCAAGCAGACTTTCCGCCGTTTCCGACGCGATGCCGCCGCCGTTTTTCACGGCTCTGCCAGACGCCTGAATCAGTTCCGCCGTATTCTTCGCCGCCTCCCGCGATTTGGTGGCCAGATTCCGAACCTCATCCGCGACGACCGCGAAGCCTTTCCCCGCCTCTCCGGCCCGCGCCGCCTCGACAGCCGCGTTCAGCGCGAGAATATTTGTCTGGAAAGCAATATCCTCAATCAATTTGATAACTTTGTCAATTTCCGCTGAACTGTTACTGATTTCATCCATTGACAGAATTAAATCCTGCATTCGCTGATTGCTTCGCGCCACACTCTCCGCCGTTTGATCCACGTTTTCACTGACATGACAGGCGTTGTCCGCGTTCTTTTTCACCTGTTCCGACAGTTCCGTAATCGTGTCGGAAAGTTTTTCAACCGCCGTCGCCTGCTGGGACGCTCCTTGCGATAGCGCCCGCGCGCCGCTGGAAAGGCTCCCCGCCCCCGCGGACACACGTTGTGCGGACATATCAATCCGTGATATAGTATGATTAAGGGACTCAGAGATATTTTCCAGCGCCGTTTTGATTTTCGCGAACTCGCCGGAATAGTCCAGCCGGAGGCGAAACGCGAGATTTCCGTCGGCGATTTCGTTAAGAGCCTCTGTAATTTCATCAATGTAAGCTACATAAGAGTGAAGGCGGCTCGCGGTTTTTCCGAAGTTATCCGCCAGCGTCCCGAATTCGTCATTGGAGCGATAATCCACGGCGGCGTCGAGATCGCCGTCCGCGATACGCCGGGCGGCATCGTCGATTTTTTTCACCGGCGCAATGACGAACCGGCGAAGCAGAACAAAAATAATCAGGGCGAGAATAATAAACGCCGCGAAAGCGATCATAAATAAAGTACGCGTCAGATAATTGACCGCGCTGAGAACTTCCGATTCCGGGACATAAAAGACAGCCATCCATTTACAGTCAGGAACCCGTTGGATGTAAAAATACATGGTTTGGCCGTTGATATTCTCAGAGAGCAGTCCGACGCTTCCGCTGTCCACCCAGTTGACCGCCGCCGCGTAGACGGAACCTTCCGGGAGTTCATCAAAAGAAACGCCCGTCACGGAACTGTCCGCCGCGCCGAGTAAAACGCGGGCTCCGCTGTCCATCATGTACGCCCCGCCGGTTTGTTCCACGCGAACCGACGCCATAATACGAGAAATTTCACTCAACTGCACATCACCCGCCGCGACGCCGCGCGCGGCGCCGCTTTGTGACTTCAATACGCAGGTCGCCGTCACAACCATGTCGTTGATGGTCAGATCATAATAAGCGTCGCCAAAAGCGAAATTCTGATGCGTCAACCCCTCTTTGTACCAACCTCTTATTGTCGGATCATAATCGGCGCTGGGAATTTCCCAGTTTGCGTAGACTTCTTTATTCTCTGTCGCGATATAAATACCGCCCGGGCAGGACGCGTTCAGATCTTTTGTATGACGTACATAGGCAAGCTCTTCTTCCGGCGTCAGATTCATATACTCGATAACATCGCGCTGCGCGTCCAGACGACCCAGAATGCCGTTTAGCCACGCGGAGACTTCGTTGACCACGCTGACGGCGCTGGCTGACAGAAGTTTTTCACTTTCCGCTCTGAGAATGCCGGTCGTGGTTCTCTGCACCACAATGAGGATTCCCGCGAGCGCAATCATGACCATTGGGACCAGTATCCCCATCAGTTTCGCTTGAATGCCGATTTTCTTTCCCCCTGAGCTTGTTTTCTCCGTAAGAATGCCGATCAAATGGCATACCCCCTCTTTCTGTCGTAATAAATCATTTATCGTCCGTTTCGGGAGGATCATGTCAATTATATCACAGAACGCGGCATTTGCAATCCTCAAAAACGCGTTTTCCATGTTATTTTTTGAGTATGTTTATCTTGATAAATTATGCGCGGAAAATTTGATATAATGCGCAAAATTCGCGGAATTTTCGCGCTGTTTGCCCATATATTCCTGAAAGAATAACGCCCCGTCCCATGTCGAAAACATCGAGCGAGGCGTTTTATTAATTTGCTTTTTTCATTCGCGTGCGTTTTTATTCCGCGAATCCCGGCATAATGAAATGCGTGGAAATTCTCTGTTCATAAACCGGTTTCTCAATTCCGGCGTTTTTCCCGGCCTCAATACAGCGGAGCAGCCACGCCATATTTTGTCCAAGCGTCCGCATAGTCTGTAACCCTTCCTCATCTTTCCGCACGTCGCCGGGTGTGAAGCCGTGAACCTGATTCCAATACTGCGAGCCGACCACGATCATATTGCTGATGGTGAAATATTTGTTCAGACGGTCAAAGGCCGCCGTCGCGCCGCCGCGCCGACAGGAAACCACGCACGCGCCCAGCTTGCCCGCCATTTTCGCGGCGCGGGGATAGAAAAGCCGATCCATAAACGCGCAAATTTGACCGGTCGGTCCGCCGTAATAAACGGGAGAACCGACTACAATGCCGTCAAACTCGTCAATGCGCTCTCCGATTTCGTTGGTCTGATCAGGAAATACGCACCGGCCCGTTTCCGCGCATTTGTGACAGGCGATACACCCGGCGACGGGTTTCTTGCCGATCCAGACAAATTCCGTTTCCACGCCGTTGGCGTTAAGCGTATCCGCCACTTCCCGCAGTCCCGTGTAGGTACATCCATGTTCATGCGGGCTTCCGTTAATTAAAATAATTTTGCTCAATTTATAAGGCCTCCGTTATTATTATCTGCTCTTTCAGCCTCTCGGCCTCGAAATCATCCATGATTGCTTCAAGATTCCATCTGTTAATATCACGACGCGTCTAATCCGTTTTTTTCTCACGCTTTACTTGTGACAGCGGATTCGCTCTCGCCGCTGTCCGTAACGCTTCATTGTCAATATGCGTATAAATTTCAGTGGTATTCAAATGTTCATGGCCCAATACTTCCTGAACAGAG
>CAJOQY010000234.1 GCA_905236835.1 uncultured Oscillibacter sp.
GCCCCGTCTCTGATTTTACGCAAAACGGCCCGGGCGTTTTCCGCTCCAGTCCGTCCGCTCCTTAAGCCTCTTTTGCAGACCGGGTTTCAGGGGGCAATCGCGGCCCCGCTCCGGCCAGAGCGGTTTCCGTTCCGGTCCCCCGTTCACGCCGATCCACTCAAGGCAGGCTACGGCTGCACACAGCGTTACGGCTTTTTTGTCTCAAACCGATGCACCGCATTGCAGGTTCACAATCCGTTTCGTACACGGGCACGGATACCACGCCGGGAGTACGTCCGCGCACAAGAACGGGTCTCCGCGGAAACAGGGTCCTTTCGGCCATGCCATTGGCCGCGGCCCTGAATCCGCAAGCGTGTACAGACACAAGCGCGATCGACGCCTCACGCGCGATTGCCGCGCGAGAGCGCGAAAAAACGCGTATCAGCGCGATGAACGCGCGATGATCGGCGCCGGTTGGCCGACGCGGACACGCTTCCCCCCAGCATCCACCCGAAACTGGGCGTAACAAGCAGACGCCAGAGGTTTCATCGGTATGCCCTTCAGAGGATTTTTAGGCCCTCCCTTGGGAGCGGCGGATCTGACCGGGATGCCGCGCCGCCGTTCAGTTTTGTCAGTATAGCATAGTTTTCATGAATATACAAGAAATTTTGCATAAAAATTTTATGGCCTTATGATCGATTTTATTTCACGCGTTCCGCGAGATTCCGCGCCAGTTGCGTTAAAAAGCCGTCTTGATCCAGATTTTTCACGGATTCTATCGCCTGATTGGTGTATTTTTCAATTTCCCGTTCACAGCCCGCGACGCCCAATAAATCCACAAACGTGATTTTGCCCTGTTGGGAATCGGATCCAATCGGCTTGCCGAACGCTTCCGCGTCGCCGATCACGTCTAATAAATCATCCCGGATTTGAAACGCCATACCGAGCGCGTGGCCGTAATTCCGCGCCGTATCGCGCCGGATTTGATTTTCCCGCGATATTTTCCCGCCGGACAGGCCGCCGCAGACCGCGCCCAGTTCGCACGCGCCCGCGATCATCGCGCCGGTTTTTAATTCATGCACGCGCGTTAATTCTTCCTGACCGCGCGTTTCATGAAGCGTGTCCAGAACCTGTCCGGCGACCATGCCGGACGCGCCGGACGCTTTGGACAAAATCAGCGCGCATTCGGCTTTTTGCGCGGCTTCAAGTCCCGGCGCGGTTAAGATGATTTTATACGCTTCCGCCTGTAACGCGTCGCCGGCCAAAATCGCCATCGTTTCGCCGTATTTTTTGTGATTTGTCGGGCGGCCGCGCCGGAAATCGTCATTGTCCATACATGGCAGATCGTCATGGATCAGCGAATATGTATGCACAAATTCCAGCGCGCACGCGACCGGAACCGCGCGCCGCCAGCCTGACAATAATTCCCGCTCCTGATCTTGATCCTGATTCGCGTGATTTTCCTGATTGGCGGTTAATCGCGCGAATTCCAGCGTCAGGACGGGCCGAACCCGTTTCCCGCCGGATAATAAACTGTAACGCATGGATTGATATAAATCCGCCCACGGCGTTTGATTGGCGAAACAGCCGGATAAATATTCCTCCGCCGCCCGCTGATATAATTTATAACGCTGTTCAAATTCCAATTTAATTCCCCCGCGTTTTATATTATATATTATTATATTATATATTATATTTTCATGATTCATCCAGATCAATGCTGATATGATCCGTGCCGTTGCGGTCAAACTCGGACAGATAGGCGTCAATGCGGTTCATAAGGGCGTCGTAATTCTCCCGCGTCATCGGCTCCCCGTTCATGTCCCGGACCGCCAAATCTTCCGCCAGAATCTCATAAAAACGCACGTCCTCATATTGTTCAATGGCGTTGTGAATCCCGCCTTTCGCGTAGGCCTGAGACGGGATTAATTCTCCCCGGTACAGGTCCACAAGCGATTCCATCCGGCGGTGCAGGCAGTGCGAAAAAATCGTACTCTCCACGTCGTCATATTCCCGAATCCGATCATCCTCCCGGTAAGAATTCATGACCCAGTTTCCTATGTATACCAGATCCAGAAGATAGCGAAACTGTCGCTCCGAAAGTTCAATTTTCATACTCGCGGGCCTCCTTTTATTTGATCAGCGTTTTATGATAATTATCTATGCTCATCCGCGCGGACAGCGGCGTCCGGCGGAAATTTTCATCATGATATAATAACGGCTGATATTATATCACAGACATATGAAAATTTCCACCTGAAAAAGAGGGAAAAAAGAGAAAACTCTGTCTTGCGGCGGGCGGTCCGGCATAGTATAATATGCCCGAATATCCGGAGAGGATTTTCCCCGGGTAAAAACGCGAGGGGTATGATATTATCATTTTAAGGGGCGTGGGAAACATGGATACGCGGCCTGTCGGGGTGTTTGACTCCGGTCTCGGCGGCCTGACGGCAATACGTTCCCTCCGGCGGATTCTGCGCGGGGAGGATTTGATCTATTTCGGCGATACGGCTCGCGTCCCCTATGGGGGCCGGTCCAAAGAGACGATTTTACAATATGCCCGGCAGGATATAAAATTTCTGCGGGAGTTTCATCCGAAAGCGATAGTGATAGCCTGCGGCACGGTTTCCACGACATCTTTGAAAGAACTGCGCGCGGAAAATCCGGATTTGCCGATCATCGGCGTGACGGATCCGGTATGCGCGCGGGCGGCGGACGTGACGAAAAACAAACGCGTGGGCGTCATCGCCACAAGCGCGTCGATCCGGTCAGGCGCTTATGAGGCGGCGTTGAAAAATCTGGACGGGGAAATTCAAATTTTCTCGAAAGCCTGTCCGTTATTCGTGCCGCTGGTGGAAAACGGACGCTTCCGGCGCGGCGATATTGTCATAGAAACAATCGCGCGGGAATATTTAACGCCGCTGATTCACGCCGGGATCGACACGCTGATTTTAGGCTGTACGCATTATCCGCTGTTATCTGAGGTATTGCGAGACATCTGCGGGGCGGGCGTGGAACTGGTATCCGCCGGGGAAGAGTCGGCATACGCGCTGAAAAGATTGTTAAAATCCCGCGATACGCTTGGCGATCCGGATCATAACGGCGTCACGGGATTTTACGTCAGCGACCGGACGGAAGATTTTGAAAACATCGCCTCTGTTTTTTTGGGGGAAAATATACATCATACGGCGCGAAGGGTGGATATTGAAAAAATATGAAAAATATGAAAAACGGGAATCATAGGGCGAATGAAACGGCGGGCGAAATCATCCCGGCCCACGACGACGGGGACGCGCTATCGTCACGGAATCACGCGGCGTCTCCGTTGAAAGAAAGTCACGGGAAAACGGGGAAAGAAAATCACGGGAAAGCGCCGAAAGAAAATCACGACAATCACACGGCGGCCCGGTCCGTGATGTTTTCGGCGGCCCGGGAAAAACTGCCGGTCTTGCTGTCTATCAAGGCCGAACAGGATTTTGACGGCATGGACCCGGATCAGACGGAATTATTGACCGAAGGCGTCATGGAATTGACGCCGGACGGCATGGCGTTAAGTTATCACGAAAGCGCGCTGACCGGCATGGAAGGGACGCTGACGGAATTTGAGGTCCGCGGGCCGCGCGTGATTCTGCGGCGCACCGGTTCCGTGAGTTCCCAAATGGTATTTGAGGAAGGCCGCCAGCACACGTCTTTATACGAAACGCCTTTCGGCGAATTATCAATAGACGTACAGACAAGCTATCTGCGGCACAGTTTGTCCGAACGCGGCGGACTGATGGAAATACGCTATTCGATTTCCGTCGAACACGCCGCCACGGGAAAAAATCGCTTTCAATTGCAAGTCAAACGCAAAAACCAGCTTCCCCCGGCGAATCAGGACAGCGCGATATAAATTTATA
>CAJOQY010000235.1 GCA_905236835.1 uncultured Oscillibacter sp.
AATCGCGCGGGGTAAATGTTATGATATATAAAATTTTGATTGTCAAGAATCTTTCCCATGTGGGGAAAATCTTCCCGATTGCGTTCCCCCTCTCTTATTTTTAGGAGAAGGGGACAGGGGGAGAGGTTCACGCGCGCTGAAAGGGGCAAAAAATATGGATTACGCGAGAGAATCCCTGCGTCTGCATTACGAATGGAGAGGCAAACTGGAAGTCACGCCGCGGGCGGCGGTGGACAGCAAAGACGCGCTGTCGCTGGCTTATACGCCGGGCGTGGCGGAGCCGTGTCTGGAAATCCAGCGGCGCCCCGAAAAAATATATGATTTAACGCGCCGCTGGAATACGGTCGCCGTTGTCACGGACGGGAGCGCGGTTTTGGGACTTGGCGATATTGGACCGGAAGCCGGTATGCCCGTCATGGAGGGAAAATGCGTATTATTCAAAGCCTTCGGGGGCGTGGACGCGATTCCGTTATGTATCCGGAGCAAAAACGTGGATGAGATTGTTAATACGATCGCGCTTCTGGCGGGATCGTTCGGCGGGATTAATCTGGAAGATATATCCGCGCCGCGCTGTTTCGAGATCGAACGGAAATTGAAACAACGCTGTGACATTCCGATTTTTCATGACGATCAGCACGGAACAGCCGTGATTACATTGGCGGGACTGACAAACGCGCTGAAAATTATTCATAAAAAAATGGATAAAATTAAAATCGTCGTCAACGGGGCCGGTTCCGCCGCGATTGCGATTACGAAATTATTGATTTCCGCCGGGGTAAAAAATATCACGCTCTGCGACAGACAGGGCGCGATTTACGCCGGACGCGGAACGGGCATGAATCCCGCCAAAGACGAAATCGCGGAAATCACGAATCCGGAGAAAAAATCCGGGAATCTCGCGGCAATATTGGCCGGGGCGGATGTGTTTATTGGCGTATCGGCTCCCGGCGTCGTGACGGCGGAGATGGTCAGGACAATGAACCAAGACGCGGTTGTTTTCGCGTGCGCCAATCCGACGCCGGAGATTTTCCCGGATGAGGCGAAAGCGGGCGGGGCAAGAATTATCTCGACCGGGCGGAGCGATTTCCCCAATCAGATTAATAACGTCCTCGCGTTTCCCGGCATTTTCCGGGGCGCGCTGGATGTCCGCGCCAGCGATATAAACGACGCGATGAAAATCGCCGCGTCCGAAGCCCTCGCGGGTCTGATCACGGATCGGGAATTAAATGAAAATTATATTATTCCCGCCGCGTTTGATCCGCGCGTGAAAGACGCGGTCGCGTCCGCCGTGGCGAAAGCCGCCGTACAGTCCGGCGTGGCGCGGATCAGATACGCCGAAAAATAAATATAAAATAATATTATCATAAAAACCGGTCCCGTTTGTAACGGCGTGACAGCGCAAACGGAGCCGGTTTTTTGATCATATTTTGATTTTTTATGTTTATATTCAGGTTTGGCCTGTATAATCATATATAATATTATATATGATATGTGAAATTTTATTACGTCACGGGTTCGAGTTTTCCGTCCGGGCCGAAGCGGACCGGGGTGATGATATTTCCGGTTTTGCGCGCTATATCGTCCGCGCGGATTCTTGACGGGAAATCGCCGCAGAGCGTGACGGCCACGCCCTGCCGTTTCGCGCGTCCGGTCCGGCCAATCCGGTGAATATAATCCTGATTTTCGTCCGGCACATCGGCGTTAAATACTATATCAACGCCGTCTATATCAATCCCGCGCGCGGCGACATCCGTGGCGACAAATACGCGCAGATTTCCCTCCCGGAATTGTCTCATAATTTTTTCGCGCTGTTTCTGGGGAATATCGCCGTGAATACAGGCGGCCTGTATATTTCTCAGGCGCAAAAAATACGCGATCCGTTCCGCCGAGCCTTTTGTGTTGCAAAATACCATGCACCGGTCAAAGCCGGTTTCTTCCAATATCGCCGCGATGGCGTCGGCTTTTCCGTTTGACGCGACATCCATGCGGAATTGCTGAATATCCGGCTTGTTCCCGTCCCGCGCCCGGACAGTGACTTCCGCCGCGTCCCGCTGGTAAATCCACGCGATGTCCATCACTTCGCGCGAAATCGTCGCCGAAAACAGGCATAAATTCCGCCGTTGTTTCATCATATCCAGCAATCGCGTGACATCCCGGACAAATCCCATGTCCAGCATCCTGTCCGCCTCGTCCAAAACGACGGTTTTCGCCGTCCCGATCCGGACGTTCCGCCGCTGTACGTGATCCGACAGCCTTCCCGGCGTGGCCGTGATAATCTGGGGGCGGCGCTTTAATATATTCAATTGCTTTCCAATCGGCGCGCCGCCATATAAACACGCGCAACGGATCCCCGGTTTCGCCAGCGCTTCCAATTCCGCGTGAATCTGCAAGGCCAGTTCCCGCGTGGGCGATAAAATCACCGCCTGTATATTATCATCCGCCGGGTCCGCGTGTTCCATGATGGGAATGCCGAAAGCGAGCGTTTTTCCGGTCCCTGTCGGCGCTTTGGCGATCACGTCCCGCCATTCGAGCATGGGCGGGACGCACCCGGCCTGCACGGGCGTGCTGATTTCAAGGCCCTGTTTTTCTATCGCCCGCAGGATTTCCGGGGATACCGGGAACGCGCTGAACGGGACGCCGTCTGTAAATTCCAATCCGACATCTTCTTTCCGGGCCGGTCCGCCCTGTTTTTCGCCCGGAACGCCGCCCGGACAACCTTTATTCCGACCATCAAAATCGCTGGCGGAATCATTATATACAAAACGCCGCGATTTGTAAAGCGTCCGGAACGCCCGTTTTTTCCCGATTTCATGGAAAAACGCGTGAAGTTAGTAAATTTTTGGGCAAATGCGGGATATGATCTGTATTTTTATCAAAAAAAGTGGAAATTTTATAGTAAAATTGTGTATTTTCTTCACATGGAACGGCTTTTTTATGATAAATTATTGCCACCACAAAACCGCCGTATGTAAGCATGGAGGTGTCAAGTATGGATGAGATGGATTATGTGCGAATTTTGCGTGATTTGAGAGAAGACGCCGACAAGACCCAAACCCAGATCGCCGAAGTATTAGGAACCTCACAGACCATGTACGCCCGGTACGAGCGCGGAGCGAATGAACTCCCCATCCACCATCTGATAACCCTCAGCAAGTATTACGGGGTCAGTACGGACTACATTTTGGGACTGAGCCGGATACGTTAAGGCGTATGCGGGGCCGGGTACAGACCGGAGCCGAACCGGCTGACGCCCGGGCCGGATGATGATTCTTGATCGGGTTTTGATTTTATGATGGATTATCCGGAACCGGGCCGAGCCGGACGGGCGGGGCGAATCATTCATGCTGTCGCCGCTTCTGGCGCGGGGCCGTGGGATCAAATGACAAAAGCGCCGCCCGTCTGACGGGAGGCGCTTTTGCCGTCGCGATTATTCGGCGGTGTAAACGGACGCCTGTCTGCGATAGCGGTCTTTGCGCTCAAAGCGCAGGACGCCGTCGGCCTTGGCGTAAAGCGTGTCGTCACTGCCGATGCCCACATTCAGGCCCGGGTGAATATGGGTCCCGCGCTGGCGGACCAGAATATTGCCCGCTTTGACGAACTGGCCGTCCGCCCGCTTGGGTCCCAGCCGTTTCGATTCCGAATCGCGACCGTTTTTCGTGGAGCCGCCGCCTTTTTTATGGGCGAAAAACTGCAAACCAATCGAAAGCATAAAATTATATGCTCCTTTCCGGTAAATTTTAATTTTAATTTAATTTTAATCTAAATTTTATCAAAATCCTGTTCCAAAACTTCCAGATGTTCCGGATATTCGTCACGCAGGTTTGACAGATAAACCATCAGGGCCGTGAGCAGGATTTGACAGGTCTCGTCCAGTTCCGGGGACAGCGCGCCGGGGAGCCGGAGCGACAAATACGCCTCTTGTTCGCGGATTTTCACCGGCGCGGCAAGGCCCATCACGTCATTGAGAGCCGCTTCCGTCAGCCGGATCGCGCTGGTGACGGCGGCGCAGACGATGTCTTCCCCCGTGTCCGCGTAACCGCTGTGGCCGTCGGCGGTAAAGCCCGTCACGCGTCCCTGTTCCATGCGGAACGTCACAGTTGTCATAAAATATCAGCCAAACAGCCGGAATTGATCAAAAACCGCAATCAGGCCGTGATTTTGCTGATTTCGATTTTCGTATAAGGCTGGCGGTGGCCCTGACGGCGGCGATAGCCCTTCTTGGGCTTGTACTTGAAAATACGGATTTTTTTACCCCGTCCGTTTTTGACGATCTTGGCCTCCACCGTCGCGCCCTCGACGACAGGCGCGCCGATTTTCATCACGTTTTCGCCGTCCGACACGGCCAGAACCCGGTCAAATACCACCGTTTCCCCGGCTTCCTGATTTAATTTCTCGATAAACACCACATCGCCCTCAGAGACTTTGTACTGTTTTCCGCCGGTGACAATAATCGCGTACACTTTTATATAACACTCCTTTATAACGGACTCGCTTTTCCGGGCGGCGTAATTAATTATATTTA
>CAJOQY010000236.1 GCA_905236835.1 uncultured Oscillibacter sp.
CGAAAAACGCGGAAAATACGGGAAACGGGAAGGAAAATGAATCATGACGGCGATTGTAACGGTTTTGGGACAGGACCGCGTGGGAATTATCGCGTCCGTGTGTACGCTTCTGGCGGAACGGAATGTGAATATATTAGATATATCGCAGACGATTTTACAGGGCGCGTTCACAATGGTGATGGCCGTGGATATTGGCGCGTGCGAATTATCATTCGGGGATTTGGCCGCGCAATTGGACGAACTGGGAAAAAATATGGGACTGTCGATCCGTATCCAGCGGGAGGGCATTTTCGACGCCATGCACAGGATATAAAGGGGGGATGATTTTTGTTAAATCAAAAAGATATACTCGCCACAATTGAAATGATTGACAATCAGCATTTGGACATCCGGACAATTACCATGGGGATTTCGCTGTTAGACTGCTGTGATCCGGATATGAATCATGCCTGCGATAAAATTTATGATAAAATTACGCGCCGGGCGGAGAATCTGGTCAGAACCGGAGAGGAAATCGAGCGGGAATTTGGAATCCCGATTGTGAATAAACGTATTTCCGTCACGCCAATCGCGCTGATTGCCGCCGCGAGTTGTCACGCGGACGCCGGGAATGATCCTGCCGCGCGCGCGGAAAACAACGCGCTCCCGTTCGCGCTGGCGCTGGATCGCGCCGCCGATACGACAGGCGTCAATTTTATCGGCGGATTTTCCGCGCTGGTCCACAAAGGCATGACGGACGCGGATAAAATTTTATTAAATTCCATTCCGGAGGCGTTGTCGCGTACAAAACGGGTCTGCGCGTCCGTGAATATCGGATCCACACGCGCCGGAATTAATATGGACGCCGTCGCGATGATGGGCGATATTATTCAAAAAACGGCGGAATATACGCGGGATCAGGACGGTTTGGGCTGCGCGAAACTGGTTGTGTTTTGCAACGCCGTGGAAGACAATCCGTTTATGGCGGGCGCGTTTCATGGAATCGGAGAGGCCGAAAGCGTGATTAATGTCGGCGTATCAGGTCCGGGCGTGGTATATCAGGCGATACAGGGCGTGAAAGACGCGCCGTTTGATATATTGGCCGAGACCATCAAGAAAACGGCGTTTCGCGTCACCCGCATGGGACAGTTAGTCGCGCGGGAAGCAAGCCGGCGATTAAATATCCCGTTTGGCATTGTGGATTTAAGCCTTGCCCCAACGCCCGCGATTGGCGACAGCGTGGCGCGGATATTAGAAGCGATGGGACTGGAAACCTGCGGGACGCACGGGACCACGGCGGCGCTGGCGTTATTAAATGACGCGGTGAAAAAAGGCGGGGTCATGGCGTCGTCAAGCGTCGGCGGATTGTCCGGGGCGTTTATTCCCGTCAGTGAGGACGAGGGCATGATTGCCGCCGCCCGCGCCGGTACGTTAAATCTTGACAAGCTGGAAGCGATGACTTGCGTCTGTTCCGTCGGATTAGACATGATCGCCGTCCCCGGTGACACGCCGTCTGAGACGATCGCGGCGATCATCGCCGATGAGGCCGCCATTGGCATGGTCAATCAAAAAACAACGGCTGTCCGGATTATTCCCGCGCCGGGGAAGAAAATCGGCGACACGGTGGAAATGGGCGGCTTATTGGGCAGCGCGCCTGTCATGCCGGTACATCCGGAATCAGCGGCGGCGTTTATCCGGCGCGGCGGGCGCGTTCCCGCGCCGTTGCACAGCCTGAAAAATTAATATAACACGCTCCCCGCCGGACGGCGGGGGATTTTATATTATATTATATTTAATATTATATATTTATTCTTTTATTATTTTCTCGGCGAATTTCGCCTTATCACGGTTGATTTTTTTAATATATCTATCCTCTTCGGAGAATATACAGCCGCAATATTTCTGCATATAAAATCCCAGTTCCCGCGCGCGCTGATTGCCCGCCCGGAAATTCGGGCGGAAATCCCGGTATAAAAATTCCACGCCGTATTTCTCGGCGTAATATTCGGCGGCGGCTTTAATCGCGTCATGATTTTGATAGATACTCGCCAATAACGTCGATGTAAACGCCGTGAAATTATGCTCGGCGGCGTAACGCGCCGTCCGTTCGATCCGATGGGAATAGCAATATTGACAGCGGTTGTTTATATCATCCGCCACGGCGCGGACAAATTCGCGCAAGCCGTAATCTTCGTCGATCAAAATCCGCATATCAATTTCCGCCGCGTAATTGATCAAACAATCCCGCCGCGCCTCGTATTCTTTCCACGGATGAATATTGGGATTATACCAGAACGCCACCGGCTCTATGCCTTCGGCTTTTAACGGGTCTATACAGCTTAACGAACAGGGCGCGCAGCAGCAGTGAAGTAAAACTCGTTCCATAAAATCATCAGCCTTTATTATAAAATAAAAATAAAAAATATAAAAATCACGCCGAAAAAAATGATCCAAAAATTTTTGATCATTTTTCATCCTATTTTCATGATTATAACCCCGGATTGTATGAAATTGCAAATTATTATCCATGATATTCACAGTTTTTTAACAAATTTGCCTGAGAAATCCGATTGCACATTTTGTCGAAAGCGTGTATGATAGAAAATAAATTTCAGGCAATCGAAAAGTATCGTGTTTTACACAGCGCAAAAGGAGGGACCTGTGTGAAGGTTGGCCTTGACGTGGGCTCCACGACGATCAAATGCGTGGTTCTCGATTCTCAAGAACATATCATTTACAGCGCCTATGAACGGCATAACAGTCATATTATTGAAAAAACGGAGGAATTTCTGCGGCGCGTATCGGATCGCTTCGGCGAAAACGCCGTCTTGGCCATATCCGGTTCGGCGGGACTGGGTATGGCGGAAAAAGCGGGAATCCCATTCGTACAGGAAGTGTTCGCCACCCGTATCGCCGCGAACCGGCTGGCCCCCGGTACGGATACGGCCATTGAACTGGGCGGCGAGGACGCGAAAATCTTATTTCTTTCCGGCGGCATGGAAGTCCGCATGAACGGCTCCTGCGCGGGCGGGACAGGCGCGTTTATTGACCAGATGGCGACGCTTCTAAAGCTGTCCGCCGACGAAATGGACGAGGCCGCCAGCCGCGCTACGCGCACGTATACGATTGCGTCGCGTTGCGGGGTGTTCGCCAAAAGC
>CAJOQY010000237.1 GCA_905236835.1 uncultured Oscillibacter sp.
GAAACGGAGGGTTATATAATGAAAGAAATCGCGCTGAAATACGGGTGCAATCCCAATCAGAAGCCGTCGCGGATTTTCATGCGGGACGGGGGAGAATTGCCGATTGAAGTATTGAACGGCAAACCGGGTTATATTAATTTTCTGGACGCGCTGAACTCGTGGCAGTTGGTGCGGGAACTGAAAGCCGCCGCGCATGGTCTCAGCGGCGCGGAAAATCATGTGGAGATGCCCGCCGCCGCGTCGTTCAAGCATGTGTCGCCCGCCGGGGCCGCGCTGGGCCTGCCGTTAAGCGATACGGAACGCGATATGTATTTTGTGGAAGCTGGCGCGGAACTGACGCCGATGGCGTGCGCGTATATCCGGGCGCGGGGGGCGGATCGGTTATGCTCTTATGGCGATTGGGCGGCGTTGTCGGATATATGCGACGCGTCAACAGCGATATATTTAAAATCTGAAGTGTCAGACGGCATTATCGCGCCGGGATATACGGATGAGGCGTTGGAGATATTAAAGAGCAAAAAACGCGGCAATTATAATATTGTAAAGATCAATCCGGATTACATTCCGGAATCGAAAGAATATAAAGACGTATTCGGCGTGACGTTTGAGCAGGGCCGGAATGATTATAAAATAGACGAAAATATTTTTAATAATATTGTAACGGAAAATAAAATTTTACCGCCGTCGGCGAAACTGGATATGCTGACGGCGTTGATTGTTTTGAAATACACGCAGTCCAATTCGGTATGTTATGTCAAAAACGGACAGGCGATAGGCGTCGGCGCCGGACAACAAAGCCGGATTCATTGTACGCGTCTGGCGGGACAGAAAGCGGATAATTGGCTTTTAAGACAGCATCCGAAAGTTTTGGGACTGCCGTTTAAGGCGGACATTCGTCGTCCGGAACGGGATAACGCGATTGATGTATATTTATCAGACGAGTGGGAAGATATTTTATCCGGGGACGCGTGGCGTAATATTTTCGCGGAGAAACCGGAGCCGATCAGCGTTGACGAGAAAAAAGCGTGGATTGCGAAGCAAAGCGGCGTGACCATCGGATCGGACGCGTTTTTTCCGTTTGGGGATAATATCGAGCGGGCGCGGAAAAGCGGGGTAAATTATGTTATCGAACCCGGCGGATCTATCCGGGATGATGATGTAATCGCGACGGCGAATCAATATCACATGACAATGGCGTTTACCGGAACGCGGCTGTTTCATCATTAAGATAAAAAATTATAAAACGCGACAAGTGACGCCTGCAATGGTTAGAAAAATATTAAATTCAGGGGGTATGGCATGAAATTACTGGTAGTCGGCGGCGGAGGCCGGGAACACGCGATTATAAAAAAATTAAAAGAAAATCCGGATGTTGATATGATTTACGCGTTACCGGGGAATGGCGGTATTGCGCGAGACGCGATTTGCGTCCCGGAAATCGGCGCGAAAGAGATTGATAAAATCGTTGATTTCGCCGTGTCTCATAGAATTGATTTCGCGGTGGTCGCGCCGGATGATCCGTTGGCCATGGGATGTGTGGACAAGCTGCATGAAGTGGGGATCGCCTGTTTTGGGCCGGAAGCGAAGGCGGCGCGGATCGAGAGCAGCAAAGTATTCGCCAAAAATTTAATGCGCGAATATAAAATTCCAACGGCGAATTATCAAGTATTTGACCATCCGGAAGCGGCGAGAAAATATTTGAAAACGGTTTCATATCCGGAATGTTATCCGGTTGTCATCAAAGCCGACGGACTGGCGCTGGGAAAAGGCGTCACAATCGCGCGGACGCCGGAAGAGGCGGAAGCGGCGGTAAAATCCGTTATGGAAGAGCGTATCTTCGGCGATTCCGGCGCTAAAATCGTGATAGAAGAATATTTGACGGGGCCGGAAGTCAGCGTTCTGGCGTTTACGGATGGGATTACAATTCGACCTATGGTATCCTCGATGGATCACAAACGGGCCGGGGACGGTGACACGGGACCCAATACCGGCGGCATGGGGACAGTCGCGCCAAATCCGTATTATACGCCGGAAATCGCGAAAATTTGCATGAAAGAAATCTTTCTGCCGACATTAAAGGCTATGCGAGAGAAAGGCTGTCCGTTTAAGGGATGCTTATATTTTGGCTTAATGATAACGGAAAAAGGTCCGAAAGTGATTGAATATAATTGCAGATTCGGTGATCCGGAGACGCAGGTTGTCTTACCATTAATGAAAACGGATTTGTTGTCCGTCATGATGGCCGCGGAAGAAGAGCGGCTGTCGGATATGGAAATTGAATGGCTGGATTGGAAAGCGGCGTGTGTGATCTTGGCGTCCGGCGGCTATCCGGGCAAGTATGAGACCGGAAAAGAAATTTCGTTTAAAAAGCAATTCCCGGAAAATGTGACCTGCTATCACGCCGGCGATAAATTAAAAGATAAAATATATAACAATTGTCATAATACAGCATATGGCTTATGTAATATCAGAAGCGATGGCGGCAATATAGACGCGGATAAATCGCTTGTCACAAGCGGTGGGCGCGTGTTGGGGATTACCGCCGTCGCGCCTGACCTGCGTACAGCATTGAAAAACGCTTACGCGGCGGCGGATACGGTGGAATTTGACGGTAAATACGCGCGCCGTGATATTGGCCGCCGCGCGCTGGAGGCGGAGAGCGTGTAATTGATATTTTGATAAAAGGAGGGATATATCGGAATGGTACGTCGGATTTATGTGGAAAAAAAGCCCGGACTGCGTCAGGAAGCGGAGAGTTTGTTCCGGGAACTGCGGGACGCGCTGGGGATACGGAATTTGACGGGTATCCGCGTCATGAACCGGTATGACGCGGAAGGACTGGAAGAGAACGCGTTTGATCTTGCGGCGCGCATGGTATTTTCAGAGCCGCAAGTGGATAATTGTTATTATCCGGAGGACGAGAAAAATATTTTTTACGATGATAATATCAGCGCGGCTTTCGCGGTGGAATCTTTGCCGGGACAGTTTGACCAACGGGCGGACTCGGCGCAAGCGTGTATTCAGCTTTTGACGCAGGGGGAGCGTCCTCTTGTTCGGACGGCGAAAGTATATTTCCTGTCTGGGAAAATTTCTCCGGAGGATATTTCGCGGATAAAATTATATTTAATTAACCCGGTGGAATCAAGAGAATCGGCGTTGGAAAAGCCGAAAACGCTAAAGCAGTTATGGAAACAACCGGATAATGTCAAAACAATCGCGGGATTTTTAGAATTCGACGAACGGAAACTGTCAGGACTGTTGTCAGATATGGGACTTGCGATGGGACTGGATGATTTGATATTTCTGCGCGACTGGTTCCGGGAACAAGAAAAGCGCGATCCCACAGTGACGGAAGTCCGAGTGATAGACACTTACTGGTCTGATCATTGCAGACATACGACGTTTTCCACTCGGATCGACGCGGTGGAAATCGACGGGGACGCGTTGTGGAACGCGTATGAGAATTATTTATCTGTCCGAAAGGAAGTATACGGGGAAGAGAGTCAATCCCGCCCGCGAACGCTGATGGATATTGCGACAATTGGCGCGAAAGCGTTGAAAAAGCGTGGGTTATTAAAAAATCTGGACGAAAGTGAAGAGATCAATGCCTGTTCCGTGCGTATAAAACCCGTAATAGACGGAAAAGAACAAGATTGGCTTTTGATGTTCAAAAACGAAACGCACAATCACCCGACGGAGATTGAACCTTTCGGCGGAGCGGCGACTTGTATAGGCGGCTGCATTCGGGATCCGCTGTCCGGGCGGGCGTATGTCTATCAGGCTATGCGTATTACAGGTTGCGGCGATCCGAGAACGCCGATAGAAAAAACGCTTCCGGGGAAACTGCCGCAGAGAAAATTGTCTCAAACGTCCGCCGCCGGATATTCGTCATACGGCAATCAAATTGGATTGGCGACGGGGCTTGTGTGCGAAATATATCATCCCGGATATATCGCCAAGCATTTGGAACTGGGCGCGGTAGTGGGCGCCGTTCCGGCCGCGAATGTAGTCCGGGAGCGTCCGGAGCCGGGGGATGTGATTATTTTATTAGGCGGCAGAACCGGAAGAGACGGCATCGGCGGCGCGACAGGTTCGTCTAAAAGCCATAATCAGAAATCGCTGTCTGAAATGGCGTCGGAAGTGCAAAAAGGCAACGCGCCGGAGGAACGGAAAATCCAGCGATTATTCCGGGATGGCGATATTACGCGTATCATTAAGCGCTGTAATGATTTTGGCGCGGGCGGCGTCAGCGTCGCTGTGGGGGAACTGGCCCCCGGACTGGAAATTGATCTGGACGCGGTGCGGAAAAAATATGAGGGTTTGGACGGTACGGAACTGGCGATTTCAGAATCGCAGGAGCGCATGGCGGTTGTGGTATCGCCGGAGAACATGGAGAAGTTTATACAAGCGGCGGAACGTGAAAATTTAGAAGCGTATCCGGTGGCGAAAGTGACCGAAAAAGCGCGCATGAAAATGAACTGGCAAGGAAAAAACATTGTCAGCTTATCGAGAGATTTTCTTGATTCCAACGGCGCTGTAAAGCATATTACTATACAGCTGAAAAATAAAGAAAATAGTCAAAAAGTTGCGAAAAAGGCTGTAAAGCGTCAAAACTTGCGTGATGTGGCGAGACGTTTAAAATCCGCGTCCGGGCGCGGTCTGGCGGAACGGTTTGACGCGACAATCGGCGCGGGGACAGTGCTAATGCCGTTTGGCGGAAAATACCAGCGCACGCCCGCGCAGGTCATGGCGGCTTTGATTCCGGTTTTGCCGGGGAAGGATACGAAAAGCGCGTCAGTCATGACATGGGGATTTTATCCGCCTGAATCGGAGTTAAACAACGCTGAAAGCGGTGAGGAGATTTATTTCCGGACGCGGGAAAGCGTGATCTTATCATTGGCGAAACTGACCGCCGCCGGGTGCGATTATCAAACGGCGTATCTGAGTTTTCAGGAATATTTTGAAAAACTTGGGCGGGATTCTGGGCGATGGGGAAAGCCGTTCGCCGCGTTGCTTGGCGCGCTGGACGCGCAACTGGGGCTTGGCGTGGCGGCGATAGGCGGCAAAGATTCGATGTCCGGTTCTTTTATGGATTTGGATGTGCCGCCGACGCTGATTTCGTTCGCAATCGCGCCGATGAAATCAGCTGATATGATTTTATCCCCGGAATTTAAGAAAGCTGGACATTCCGTTTACGCGTTTTACGCGTTCGATTCTGAAAATGATAAAAATAATTTAAATTATAATAATATAAAAAAAACATGGGATGATTTTCACGCGCTTTGCGAAAAGGGGATTGTGAAAGCCGCGTGGGCGGTGGAAAACGGCGTCGCGGAAGCGGTTATGAAGATGTCGTTTGGAAATCAAATTGGCTTCCGGGAAGTAGATCATAATTCGATACGGGAATTATATTACACGCGAGACAGATTTCCGGGAATGATAATCGCGGAACTGTCGGAAGATATAGATTATATATCTCATATATCAGGTATTAAAATAGGCGAAACAACGGATGACGCGCGGATTGAATTCGGCGGAGAACGCGTAAGCGTGGCGGAATTATTAAACTTGAATGAAAGCGTATTGGAAGACGTTTATCCGAACAAAGTATTGAACCCGCCGGAGTTGGATTCCGTTCCCATGATCGACGCGGCTCCTGTCCCGGTCAGCGCGCCGAAAATTCATGTGAACCAGCCGAGAGTTTTAATCCCGGTCTTTCCCGGCAGTAATTGCGAGTATGACAGCGCAAGAGCGGTTATAAACGCGGGACTTAGCGCGGAAATATTTGTGATACGCAATCAAACGGTGAACCAAGTCTCGGAATCAGCTGTAAAATTCGCGGATGAGATTCAAAAAAGTCAGATTATTTTTATTCCCGGCGGATTCTCCGGGGGAGACGAGCCGGACGGATCCGGAAAGTTTATTACCGCGTTTTTCAGAAATCCAAGGGTGTCGGACGCGGTTCGTGAGTTGTTAAAACAGCGCGACGGATTAATATTAGGCGTCTGCAACGGATTTCAAGCGCTGATTAAACTGGGGCTTACCCCTTACGGGGATATTATCAATCCGGATGAGAATTTCCCGACGCTGAGTTATAACACGATTGGACGGCATCAGTCAAAAATTGTCCGAACGCGTGTGGCGTCTGTGAATTCCCCATGGCTGACGCGTGTACGGACAGGGGAGATTATCAGCGTTCCCGTATCTCATGGGGAAGGGCGGTTTATCTGTCCGGACAGTGATTTTCTCGAAAAACTGCGCGAAAACGGACAAATCGCCACGCAGTACGCGGATTTGGACGGCAATCCCACGATGGATATTAATTTCAACCCCAATGGCTCGACATGGGCGGTAGAGGGATTATTATCCCCGGACGGCAGAATTTTTGGCAAAATGGGACATTCGGAACGTGTCGGCCCGGTTTTATATCAAAACGTACCGGGCAATTATAATATGTATTTATTTGAATCCGCGAAAGATTATTTCAGCCTGTAATGAAAATTAAAATAATGATCAAATTCAGAAAGGCATGGTGTTGTCATATGGCTTATTTCTTCTCTGAACCGTCCCACACTTTCAGCGAATATCTGCTGGTCCCCGGATATTCCTCATCGGAATGCGTTCCCGGCAATGTGTCTCTGCGGACTCCCGTGGTAAAATTTAAAAAGGGCGAGACATCTCCGCTGATGATGAATGTCCCGATGGTATCGGCTGTGATGCAGGCCGTATCCGGCGAAAAGATGGGTGTGGCGCTGGCGAAAGAAGGAGGAATCGCATTTATCTATGTATCACAGCCGATTGAGGAACAAGCTGATATGGTACGGCGCGTAAAAAATACAAAAGCCGGTTTCGTGGGCAGCGATTCCAATCTAAGGATTCATGATACGCTGGCGGATGTTCTGGCGTTGAAAGAACAGACGGGGCATTCGACGATGGCGGTCACGGACGACGGGAGCGGAACGGGAAAGTTATTGGGCCTTGTTACCAGCCGTGATTACCGGGTCAGCCGTATGGATTTGTCTGATCGGGTGGAAGATTTTATGACGCCCGCCGCAAAATTAATTACAGCGCAGTCCGGCGTTACGCTCAGTCAGGCTAATGATATTCTCTGGGAGCATAAGTTAAACGCGCTTCCTATTATATCAGACGACGGACATCTGGTGTCTTTTGTGTTTCGGAAAGATTATGATTCTCACAAAGAGAACCCGCTGGAACTGCTGGACGCGCAAAAGCGTTATGTCGTTGGAGCTGGAATCAATACGCGCGATTACAAGGATCGTGTTCCGGCGTTGATAAACGCCGGGGCGGACGTGTTGGTAATAGATTCATCGGAAGGCTATTCCGAATGGCAGTCGCGGACGCTTCAATGGATCCGAAATCACTACGGCGATACGGTAAAAGTCGGAGCGGGGAATGTGGTAGACGGCGAAGGATTCCGATTTTTGGCGGATGCGGGCGCGGATTTCGTGAAAATCGGCATTGGCGGAGGTTCCATCTGCATCACGCGTGAGACGAAAGGCATCGGCAGGGGTCAGGCGACCGCTGTCATTGATGTGGCCGGAGAACGGGATCGGTATTTTGAGGAAACCGGGATTTATATCCCGATCTGCGCGGATGGCGGCATCGTACAGGATTATCATATTACGTTGGCGCTCGCTATGGGCGCGGACTTCTGTATGTTAGGCCGGTATTTCTCTCGATTTGACGAGTCTCCAAGTAATAAGATTTTGATTGGAGGAAGTTACATGAAGGAATACTGGGGAGAAGGAAGCGCACGGGCTCGGAACTGGCAACGATATGATTTAGGAGGCGCGGCGAAATTAACTTTTGAAGAAGGCGTAGATTCTTATGTCCCGTATGCCGGGACTTTAGCTGACGGTATGGCCGCGACATTGACAAAAGTAAAATCCACCATGTGCAATTGCGGTTCATTGACGATTCCAGAACTGCGTGACAAGGCAAAATTGACACTGGTATCAGCCGTATCAATTGTAGAAGGCGGCGCACACGATGTTTTATTAAAAGATACGACAAGCAATAACAAGTAATAAAATTTTTAGATCATGTCGGCTTCCGCAGAACGTATCCACGCACTCTATCCGGAAGGTGTACGCCGTGCGGATATTTGAGCGTGACGGCATGGAAACCTGTCGGCGGCGATTAGGTCACGCCGATTCGGCTGTGACGGCGCTGTACGCGC
>CAJOQY010000238.1 GCA_905236835.1 uncultured Oscillibacter sp.
ACGCGTCCGCTGGAAACGGCGCTGGTTTCGTCGCCCATGACCGCCACGGCCTTGACCGTCGTGGTTTCATAGATTTCGATTCCGGGCGTCGTCGTTGAATCGCTTTCGGATCCGTCTGTGGGATATTCCATCGTACCGGGCTGACCGGGGGAGGGGACGGAGCCGTCCAGCGTGTAATAAATCGTCGCTTTCGTCACGCCGGCGGAATAATTGGTATAAGATGAATCGTTATTATTTTTCCGCGTAAAGCGGACGATTTTTCCGCCCTGTACAGCTTCGATATTAATGCGGGGGGCCATCAGATTCGGCAGATCCTCCGGCATGGGCGTTCCTGTCGGCGGGCTGACTGTAACGAGAAACTCGGACGATTTGCCGCCGTAAGAGATTGTCACGGTCTGTACGCCCAGTTGATTGGGATTGTAGCCTGTGGCGACGAAATTATCCGCGCCAAGGGTTTCCCGCCGGTTTTTGCCGGTCGCCGGGTCGGCGGTATTGTAATATACCATGACTTGCATACCCGACAGATCCAGTTGTTCGCCTTGTGTATAATAGCGTTTCGGTTTGATCATGATAAAAAATCCGACTACGCGTTCTTCCGCCTGTACCGTGATGGGGAAACTTCCCTCCGCGCCGTCGAAAGTGACAGTGACTTCCGTTTCACCCGCTTTGGACGTATCCGCGGCGGAAAGGAAATAGCCTTCCGTGATTTCTTCTTCCGATCCGTCCTCATAGACCGCGTAGACGGTCAGGGCCGCCAGATCCTCCGGGGAGAGCGCGCCGCCCTGTTTGACGATGATGTCATAATTTTCTTTGATCGCAATCCGCAGACTGACGGGGGAAGCGGCGGCCAGCGACGCGTCAGCCGCCGCGAGACGGGCGGGCGGTTCCGCCGCGACAGAAGTTCCGGTCATTTCCCCGGCGTCTGATACGGGAATCAAATCCGCCGCCGTTGATTCCGCCGCCGCCGCGTCCGGCGATTCCGCGTCCGGCGCGGGGAGTTCCGATTCCACCGGGGGAAGCATGGCCTCTTCCTCCGGGGGAAGCGCGCTTTCCGGGGCAATCCCGCCGACCGCCCACGCCGGTCCCGGGAATATCGCGGCTGTCATGACGAAGGCAAGCAGGACGCTCAAAATTTTTCTGACGCCTTTCCGCGCCGCGTTCCGGGTCATACGATTGATATGATTTTTACAATTCATTTTTTTCATATGTATGATCACCCTTTCCTTTTATCCGCTTGTTTTTGATTGCCGCCGATCCGTAAAAAACGGTATCCCGCCGCCTTTACGCGAGAGCGGTTTTTCAAAACCGTATAATGTTATTTTTATTATACTTTATTTTTTATGGAAACGCAAGGGAAATTTTCCTGATTTAGGCGCGCGGACGTAAATGTAACAGAATTGTAATAAAACTGTAACAAAAATTTCATGATAATTTTAAAATAATATATTTTGCGATTATATATTTAATAATTTTTTATCATAAATCCGTGATTTTTCCTGATTGCGCCGCGTCCGCGGCTTGAGTATCGCCGTTGGGGGTGATATAATATCAGCGTTCCCGGCGGATACGCGGGCGCGGGTCCATACAGGCGTATACAGCGCATGCAGACGCATACAGGCGCATGCAAACGCATGCAAACGCATGCAAACGCATGCAAGTGCATGCAAACGCATACAGGCGTATGCACCGCATACGGGTGCAATACAGGCGTATGCAAATTATACGGCTGTATGCCATATTCAGATACAGATTCAAATACAAACTCAAATTCAAATTCAAATTCAAATACATATTCAAAAGCAGACGCAGAATCAGTGTCAGTGTGAGTATCAGAATACGCGAACGGGATTTCGCGCCGCCGCCAGTCCGCACACACACTCTGACCGCCTTGTTCGATCAAGTAAAAGAGGACAGGGAACGCGATGCGGGACGTTTTCTCCGTCGCGTTCCCCCGGAAGCGGATATAATTCAAATCATCACGCGGTCAGAATGCCGGCGCCGCCGTAAGGAGCCATATCCAGCCGGATAAAAAATCCCTGATTGTGCGAACATACCGGACAATTTTCCGGCGCCCGCGCGCCATAATGAATATGGCCGCAGTTCAGACACAGCCAGCCGCATTGCGGATTCTCATCACAGGCAAATAATTTCCCCTGTTCCAATAAATCCCGATACGCTTGAAAGCGATTCCCGTGCGCCTGTTCAATCTTGGAAATCATCTCAAATGACCGGGCGATCTCCGGAAAGCCCTCCTGACGGGCGATTTCGGCGAATTCCGGATAGATCAAATCAAATTCCTCCATTTCATGATCCCGCGACGCGCGCAGAAGTTCGCGTATATCGTCTGTGATTGTGACGGGATAATCCGCTTGAATGGGAATTTTCCCGCCGTTGAGAGCGTTTAAATAATTATAAAAAATCTCGGCGTGTTCCTTTTCCTGATTGGCGGTAAACGTGAAAATCATGTCCAATACATGGAGATTCCGCGTCCGGCACAGTTCGGCGGCGAACGTGTAACGATTGCGCGCCTCGCTTTCCCCGGCGAACGCGCGCATTAAATTGCGCGCCGTCCGGCTGTCCTGAAATGCCGCGGGCATGGGAAATCCCTCCTGTCATATCAAATAAAATCCGGATATAAATAAAATCCGGATTTTATAAATACCATTCCCCGTCCGCCTGATTTTATGCAAGGGCCTCGTCAAGAAAAGATTTCAACTCGCTCAGTAATCGCTCGGAATATAACGGATCGCTCGCGTGTCCCATGCCGGGAATCAAATGATATTTCACCGCGTCCGGACTGATTTTCTCCGACAGGATTTTCGATAATCTCTCGGAATGCAAATAGGGAACCGTAATATCACAGTCGCCGTGGACAATCCAGACGGATAAGCCGGACAAATCATTTTGATTAATATAATTATACGGGTCAAAATAATTTAACTCTTCCGGCGTCATGTCGGATATATTTTTCCGAAGCCAGAACGATTCCGGATTTTCGTATCCCCGCAAAACATCCCCTGACGCCCATGAATTCGCAATATCAATGACAATCTCCGGGATTTTCAGCGTTTTCCAGTCCTGATCCGTCCCTGTGCCGTCAATATGCCCGTAATAATCGACCAGAACATTTACGCGGGCGGATATAATATTCTCATCCTGTCCGATAAATTTTACGTCCGTAAACTCGTCGTCGTTCGTCACGGCGCACATGACCGCCAGATAACCCCCGGCGGATTCGCCCCAAATCGCGATTTGATCGGCGTTATATCCGTACTCGTCCGCGTGGGCGCGCAGAAATCTCACAGCCGCTTTGCAGTCGGACAATCCCGCCGGGAACGCCGCCTCTTGCGCCAATCTGTAATTAATACTCGCGCAGGCGTAATTCCGATCCCGGAAATAATCATACATAAATCTTGCCTGTCTGGTTTGGGAATCCCCCGCGATAAACCCGCCGCCGTGAATCAATACAAACAAATCCGGCTTTTTATTGAAATTATTATTTATTTCCGGGACGTATAAATCCAAATATTGACTTTCGGAATCCTCCGCGTAATATAATTTCTCATAAACCGCGCCGCCGGTCCAGATATGATCATCCCGCGAAGGATAAACCGGGACCGTCAGATTTTTCCATACCGCGTAAGCCGCCTGACGCCAGACGGCGGTCAGAGCCGCCGTCAGCAATATCAAGACAAATAACGCGATGATTATTATTTTTACAACAGGAATTTTTCTCATGTCCTCGCGTCCTGAATATTATTTATTTTTAATATTATTTATTTTTATTATTCATCACTTTCCAATCAAAGCGCTTTCTGACGTTCCATGATCGTTTTCTGATCGTCCGCGACGTATTTCTCAACGTCCATACGCCATAATAAAATAATCGAAATCAAGAACGAAATCACATCAACGCCCAAATACGCGAACGCCAAAACCGCTTCCGTGCCGCCTAACTGACGATAGATAATCCCGCCGGTCCACGTTTCGAGATTTTCTATTAAACTCACCGTCTCCGGATCGACGGCGTAGCCGACATTGAGATAGCCCGAAAACGTCAGCATGGCATTAATAATCCCCATGCCGAGGCCGCTCAGGCCAACCATGACGGAACTATACAACGACATTGTGAAACCGTCGCTCCGGAAACCGTTTTTCGCCTCCAAATGATCCAAAATATCCGAAATCAACGCCAACATGACATATTGCGCCGGGATAATGCCAATGCCTTTCAAGACCACCGCGGACACGACAACCGGAAAGCTGTTCACATTCACAAACGCGATCAGCCCGCCCACAAGCGCGAATATCAGGCCGATCACGATAGCTCTCTTTTTGCCCAGTTTATTCGCCAGCGGCCACGCGATGAACATTCCGACCGCCGCCGGAAGTCCGCCGACAAGCCCGAGCGTGGACATGAAAGCGGCGGACGCGTTCTCCGGATTGGGCGAATTAATCACGGAATCAAACATCCAGCGGGTATAAAAACTCATCGAACTGTTTTTGCAAAGCTGTCCGAACTGGAAGATTAAAATAAATAAAATCACCAGCCACCAATATCGATCTCCCGTACAGGCCTGAATATGCTTTGACATGGGAATTTTTTCCGCTTTTACATTTAAACGCGAACTCTCTTCCGTGATCCGTTCTCTTGTATAGAAATATTCCGCGACAATTCCGGCGGCGGATAATAACGCGAACGCGACGGATAAAATCCGCCAGTTGCGATAACTCGCCGCAATATCCAGCCCGTTCGCGCCGGAGACGAACATAAACGGCTGCAGCAAAATCGGCGCTAAGATACTCGCCCCCACGCCGGCGGCGGCGACGGTGGACGCGTTCGAGAGAGTCGCCAATAATCCGCGCTGATTCGCGTCGCGCGTCGACAGCGACACAAGCGAACTGTGCGCCGTATAATAACACGGATACGCCAGCGCGTAATATAAATTATAACTAACCGCGATCCAAATCATTTGAATCCCGGGATTGGCCCCCGTAGGCGTCATAAACATGAGTAAAATCGCGACCGCCACCAGCGGAACGGATAGTAACAAATATGGCCGCGCTTTCCCGGCGGTTGTCCGCGTGTTATCTATCCATTGGCCAACCATTAAATTTCCGAGAATCACGACAAACGATGAAAGCATCGGCAGAAGCGCCGCGAATACGCCGAATTTTGTCCAGCCTAATACATCCACATAATAACGATTCAAATACGACGCGAAAATCGCGTTCGCGATCATGGCGCAGAACGGCGCGGCCAGATAGCCGAATAACATCTCCTGTATCTTCACATCGGAAGATTTTATCCGCGTCGGCGGCAGGAATTTTTCAAATTTCCGATTCATTTATCAAACTCCTTTGTTATTTCATCCGTTATCTCATCCGTCATTTCGCCTGTTATTTCATCCGTTATCTCATCCGTTATTTCGCCTGTTATTTCATATTTCATCCGTTATTTCGCCAGCGGAATCACGGCGCTGATCGCGTCGCTGTCCCCGTCCTCCGTGACATGGATTTTCACGTCTCCGCTGCCGTCCGCGCGGACAATCGCCAACGCCTCGCCGTAATAAGTGTCCGTCGTGTCATCCGTGTAATTGCCGCTTACATACGCGTTCGCGCTTCCAAGTCCCAATAATTTCCCGTTTTCGACGGATACTTTTAATTTATGCCGTTCCATCGGCGTCCAAATGCCGTTTATATCCGTATAGCGCAGACGGACAAAGCCCAATCCGTCCGGCTGAATATCATCTTTTTCCGGCAGAATATGCAATACCGCGCTTTCCCCGGCGGATTCCAGCGTCTGACGGCCTATGATATTCCGTCTTGTGTCATACGCGATCGCCGTTAATTTCCCGTGTTCATACGGCGCGTGAAACAGCGTCCGACAGGTTTTACTCGCTTTCTTGCGGCTGATAATGCGTCCGTTTAACCGCAATTCGATCAAATCCGCTCTGGCGTATACTTCGATGGCCGCGGTTTTATTTTCACAGTCCGTCCATGACCAGCTTTCTATAGCCCTTGTGAGCGTCCATCCGGTCAGGCCCGGGTTGTCGTCCCGGTCCACGGGCCGGACGGCGATATAAGGCCCGTTTTCCAGCCCCAGCGCCACGCGCGTATAAGCCGCCTCCGCGCGGGGTTTGCCGGTTATATCAATTCTTCCGTTGCCGCCGGTCATCTGCGTTTCGGGGGATTTTAATTTATAATCCCCGTATTCCGGCGCGCCCATGCCGGTTTCCCCGATATAATCCATGCCCGACCAGACAAAATCGCCGATAATCCGCGGGTGATCCCGCGCCAGTTCCCAGAACAGCCACGCGTCTTTACAGAACGTCTCGGAGCCTAATATAAAACGCTCCGGATATTTTTTTATATCATGCAAATAACGCCAGATTCCGTAATTATAACCGGCAATGTCCATATTGGCATACGCGCCTCTGGTTTTCACGTCGCACGGATACAGCGTCGCGCAGAATTTCATAAACTTATCGCCCATCAGACAGGCCATTTGATTATAAAATTCGCTTCCAACCGCTTTCTTTTTCCCCTTGCCCGCTTTCGCCGATTCTTTTTCGGCTTTTTTATCGCTGTAAAACCCAAGTCCCATCGAGCTTAATAAATTAAAAAATATATTAATCCCGCAGGTGACGGGCCGGGTATTGTCTAAATTGCGCAAATATTCCGTCATTTCGCCGGTGAATTTAATTCCCTCTTCGCGCGCCGTCTCCGCCACTTCGTTTCCGGTGGAATACATGATCACGCATGGATGATTATAATCTTTTTCCACCATGTCCGTTAAATCCCGCCGCCACCAGTCTTTTAAATAATTCGCGTAATCATATTTCGTCTTGCGCATGGTCCACGCGTCCGCGTATTCGTCCATGACAAGCATACCGATTTTATCGCAGGCGTCCAAAAACGCTTTGGAACACGGATTATGCGCGCTTCTTAACGCGTTATAGCCGTTTTGCTTATGCAAAATCACTTTCCGTTCTTCCGCTTCCGGGAACGCGCACGCGCCCAGCAGGCCATTATCATGATGTACGCACGCGCCCCGCAAAATCACGCGTTTTCCGTTGATGGTCAATCCGCGCTTCGTATCCCACGCCAGACCGCGAATCCCGAACGATTCTTCTATTATATCATCATCCACCGTCACGCGGGCCGTATATAAATTAGGCTTTTCCACGTCCCATAATTTCGCGTCCGGTATAATAAACTCAAAACGCGCGTGACGCTCCTCCGTCATTCGCTTGTCAGATAAAATAATATCCATCCCGTCCAGAATTTTCACTTTCACTTCGCCCGGTTCGGATATTTTTACATCCACCGCGATTTTGCCTTTTTGATAATCCAGCGTCGTGATTTTCACGCCGTTGATTAAAACATACCGCTTTTCGCCCGTCCACAGCCAGACCGGACGATAAATCCCCGTGCCTGTATACCATCTGCTGTTGGGCTGATCGGCGTTGCGGGCAATCACGCGGATTTCGTTTTCCGCGCCGTAATTTAAATATTCATTCGCGCTGACCTGAAAATCCGTATAACCATAAGGCCGGAACGCGGCTTTTTTGTCGTTTATATAAACTTCCGCGTTGTGATATACGCCCTCAAATTCAAATATAATCTCCTGATTTTTCCAGTCCTCCGGGACGGCGAATGTTTTGCTATACTCATAATCGCCGCCGATATACCAGCCAATATTGCCCTCGCCCTTGCTTTCCGGCGCGCGCGGCTCGGACAACATCGCGTCATGGGGGAGATTAATTTTTTCCGGCTCCG
>CAJOQY010000239.1 GCA_905236835.1 uncultured Oscillibacter sp.
ACGCGGCGGACGCGGACGCGCGGAAATATAAAAAATATCTGGAATCCGCGGCGATTGGCGCGGCGTTCACGTTGTTTTTCCTGACGGCCTGTTATAAACTGGATCATTCGTCATTATGGTTTGATGAGACGATTGAATATTGGTATTCTAAAATCATGTTTGGCGCGCTGCCGTTTCCGGATAACAGCGTCAATATGTATCAGCGAATTATCAGCACGTTACAGCCGCCGTTATATAATTTTTTATTATATTTCTGGCTGAAAATCAGCGATACCCAATGGTGGATGAGATTTTTCGGCGTATTGTCCGGATTTTCCGGCATGATTGGATTATATAAAACGCTCAGAAAATACGGCGGCGTTTTTTTGGCGTCCGGCGCGGTATGTTTCGCCGCCTGTCTGTATCGGCTTGTATATTATTGGCAGGAAGCGGCGGAATATTCGCTCATGCTTGGCTTGTTATTTTGGACGGTTTATTTCTGGACTTGTTTTATTCAATATCCGGACCGGAAAAATATGATATTATTTATCTGTTTCGCGGCTCTGGCCGTATACAGCCAATACGGCGCGGCGTTTCCCGTATTGGCTTTGTCCCTCTCGGCGTATATGCGCGTGATTGTCACAAAAAACCGGCGTATGATACGCGATCTGACGGCGTTTTATATTCTCGCGCTGTTATGCGCGGCGGCGCCGTTGTATTTATTATTTATCCGGAAGCAGATGCCGCTCCAGCACGGCGCGTCGGGTCCGGAAGGGATTTTACACGCGATCTCGTTCGACGGCGGATTTCCGCGGGATTTATTATCAAATTTCTATCGCGTGTTTCGCTGGAATTTCATACCCGGATATTCTTGGGCGTCTTGCCTGATGATTTTATTGATTTTTTTGATCATCACAGGCGTGATATTGTTCCGGGGAAATAATATGATTAAAATATACGCGCTGGCGAATATCTTCACATGGTTTTTATATTATTTCGCCGTCAAGACAGGCTTATACGCCGATATGTCATACGGCGGTTTCGGAAATCGCTATAATTTGTTTTTCCTGCCGCTTTGGATTGTCTATCTTTTCGCGTCCGGTCATGAGATTTATAAGATTTTATCCGGATATAAAGCCGGGAAATTCAAGAATCAATTATTTTATAAATTTATCAAAAAAATAATATATAAACTCCGGGATTTTTATCCGGGCGTGGCAATATGCTTTTTGATATGCTTTTGCTTCTCGGAATGGACGACGCGGATCGAGCCGAACTGGAACAAGGGCGATTTGCGCGGGACGGTCTCGGCGTGGTACGAAAACGGCGGACAGGATAACAACACGATTGTATATTACGCCGCCGTCCCCGGATTTGTATATTATACCGGAATGGATTCCCGTCATGATCCGGAAAATAATAATAATATTATTTACATGAATTGGGATGACAGCGGGATTGATTATCAGGCGTATCTCGCTGATTTATACGGCGATAATATCAATACATGGCCGGATGAGATTGATTTTATCATTGCCCACCGCGCAAATGATATAGATGATATGATCAACGCGTTTCAAGCGGCGGGCTATGACAGCCGGGATTTGTATAATCATGATTTCTATGACGAGGAGGGCGGGCGTTTGATTCGATTCACGTCCGGGGGATGAGAGAAAATATGGATCAAAATCAGCAATATCAGCAAATTCCCGCGCGCGTGGACCGGGTGCGTCAAAATATTTTGCCGCTGTTGGCGGCGATGATCTGGGGGACCGCGTTTGTGGCGCAGAGCGTGGCGGCGGAATCGGTATCGGCGTTTATATTTAACGCGGCGCGTTCGGCGGCGGCGTTTGCGTTTTTATGGATTTTATGCGCGATCCGCCGGAAATGGCGCGGGAAACCGGAAAACTCGCGCGGGGAATTGATCCGCGCCGGGATTTCCTGCGGGGCGGCTTTAACTGTCGGGTCATGGCTCCAGCAGAAAGGACTTGAAAGTACGAGTTCCGGCAAAGCGGGATTTATCACGGCTTTATATATCGTGATTGTCCCTGTGTTCGGGATATTTTTACGCAAGAAAACGCCCGTGACTGTCTGGCTCAGCGTGATTCTGGCGGCGTTTGGATTATATTTTCTTTGCGTCAAAGAAGAATTTGTGATTCAACGGGGCGATTTTTATATTTTATTATGCGCCTTCGCGTTCTCGATACAGATTTTGACAATTGATTATTTTTCATCCCGCGTGGACGGCGTGGAGTTGTCATGCGCGCAGTTTTTGGTCGTATTGATTTTATCCTGTTTCGGCGCGCTGATTTCCGGGGAATCGACGCCGCCGGGCGCGTTAATCGCCTGTTGGGGGCCGATATTATACGCCGGCGTTTTCTCCAGCGGCGTGGCGTATACGCTGCAAATACTGGCGCAGAAAGACTCCAATCCGGCTGTCGTGTCGTTGTTATTAAGCCTTGAATCCGTATTCGCGACGCTGTCCGGCGCGCTGTTTTTACATGAACGCCTGACGGGACGCGAATATCTGGGCTGTATCCTGATGTTTCTGGCCGTGGTCATCGCGCAAACGCCGGAACGGTTTTTCCGTAATGTTTACAATCTATACTTGAAGAAACGCGGTCAGATATGATATAATGCCGCTTACGCGAACGCGTAAAAGAGATATGATATAATAAATAGTCAAAAAAAAGGACAGGTGAGGGCCGTGCGGATTCGCGTGCTGGGCGTGGGATTTGATAATCTGACAATGGAAGAGGCGGTGGAACGCGCCCTCGCCATGCTGGACGAGGACAAGACGCATTATGTCGTGACGCCAAATCCGGAAATCGTGGAATTATGCCGGGAATGGAGCGAGGTGTCGCAGGCGGTCAACGGCGCGGACATGGTACTCCCGGACGGAATCGGGATTATCAAAGGCGCCAATATGCTGCATACGCCGCTCAAAGAACGCGTGCCGGGGATTGAGTTCGCCGCGCGTTTGATGTCTGAACTGGCCCAAACGGACAGATCATTGTTTTTATTGGGCGGCAAACCGGGCGTGGCGGAACAGGCGGCGGAAAATTTAAAAATCCAATATCCGGGCTTGAATATCGCGGGTATTCATGACGGCTATTTCAAAGAGGACGCGCCTGTAATTGAATTAATCAAAAACAGCGGCGCGGATGTGGCGTTTGTCTGTATCGGCGCGCCGCGTCAGGAACTGTGGATGCGCAATCACGGCGCGGAGACGGGCGCGCGTCTGTTATGCGGCTTGGGCGGCAGTCTGGACGTGTTCGCGGGGACCGCCACGCGCGCGCCGAAATTCTGGTGTGACCACGGGTTGGAATGGTTATATAGATTATTAAAAGAGCCGTACCGCTGGCGGCGTATGATGAAATTACCCTTGTTTATGAGTCATGTGCGGCGGGAACGCCGATTCCGGAAGCGAAACGGGACTTTGCCTCCTCCGCCGCCGAAACCGGCCAAACAGCGCGGACAGCCCCGATTATCCGGGGATTCCGCGCGACCCGAACAGCCGGAACCGGACGGACAGCCGGACGGGGAATCCGTCAAAAAACCCGTCATGTCCGGGACGACGGAAAGCGCGGGCATAAGCGCGGGCATGGATATTGATTTAAATACGAATGCGGATATAAATATCAGCGTATCGGAGACGATGAAAAGCGCATGGGACGCGGACAGAGCGTTTGAAAACATATGGAACGCGGACGACGAGCCGGAAGATACGCCGGAAAATATATGGGATACGGGCGAAAATCCGGAAGATACGCCGGGAGATACGCCGGAAGATATATGGGATACGGACGAAAATCCGGACGACGCGCCGGAGGATACGCCGGAAAATATATGGGATACG
>CAJOQY010000240.1 GCA_905236835.1 uncultured Oscillibacter sp.
AAATTGATCACGATTCAGCGGTCGAAAGGTTACGCGACGCGTCCGACGTTTGGTGTAAAACAAATCGGGGATTTGATTGGATTTTGTAAAAATATCAAGCCGGATGTGAAAGTCATGGTTGATAATTGTTACGGTGAGTTTGTGGAACGTGAGGAGCCGTCGGATTACGGCGCGGATATGACGGTCGGGAGTTTGATTAAAAATCCGGGCGGCGGCTTGGCGCCGATTGGCGGTTATATCTGCGGCGCGCGTGAATGTGTAGAGCGGTGCGCGTATAGATTATCCGCGCCGGGATTGGGACAGGAAGTCGGGGCGAATCTGGGATTAATGCCCGCGTTTTATCAGGGATTGTTTTTAGCGCCTGTCGTGACAGCCGGGGCGTTGAAAGGCGCGATTTTCGCCGCGAATTTGTATGAGGCTCTTGGATTTGATTGCGTTCCGGACGCGACGGAAGCGCGGCATGATATCATACAGGCCGTGATATTAAACAGCCGGGAGGCGATGTCGGCTTTTTGTAAGGGCATACAGGCCGCCGCGCCGGTGGACAGTTACGTCACGCCGGAGCCGTGGGCGATGCCGGGTTATGACGCGGAAGTGATTATGGCGGCGGGCGCGTTTATACAAGGCAGTTCGATTGAATTATCGGCTGACGGTCCGATCCGTCCGCCCTATGCCGTCTATTTTCAGGGCGGCTTGACATGGTATCACGCGAAATTGGGAATATTATCCAGCCTGCAAAAGTTACTTGACGCCGGTCTTGTGAAACTGCCGGAATAAGATTATAAAATATAATAAAATATAAAAATATAAAAATCATGGGGAGATAAAATTTTATGGATAAACTAAAAAAAATTTTACTGGAACGCCGGGAGGAAATATCTTATTTGATTTTCGGCGTATTGACCACGGTGATTAATTATATTACATTTCTTATCCTGACTGTGATTTTAGGCGAAGAGCCTTTTACTGTCATGATTATTAATATCATCGCGTGGGTGGCCGCCGTCGCGTTCGCGTATGTCACGAATAAATTGTTTGTATTTGAGAGTAAAAGCTGGGAATTTGATATTTTAAAGCGCGAAGTTCCGGCGTTTCTGGGCGCGCGGATCGCGTCGTTTTTACTGGAAGAAGCCGGATTGTATATCGCCGCTTACTGGATGCGCATGGGGACTATCACAATTTTCGGCGTTGGCGGACTGTTAATCGCCAAAATATTCTTAAATATTCTGGTTGTGATTGTGAATTATTTCTTCAGCAAGTTTTTGATTTTTAAGAAAAAATAAATCATAATGCCGCGTTCACATCCCGCCGCGATTCGCCATATCATGGAACGGGAGGCGGATAATATGCGGAATATTTCTGACGCGGCTGACAAAAAGCGAATATCTTTCGGCGTCATGGGCGGCGACAGGCGGTATGAATATCTCACGCGGCTGTTGAAACAGGACGGACATACCGCGTATGGCTACGGCTGGCCGGATTCGGAATTATCAGTTGATCCGGTTCTGAACGCGGATATTATTTTATTGCCCGCGCCGTTGACGCGCGACGGAAAAAATATCAATTTATCCGGGATATTTTTATCTCTTGATGATATATTTGATAAAATATCCGCCCGCGCGCGGACGCCTGAAATCATACTGGCGGGACAGATACCGGAAAAATATCTCACAATCGCGCAAGAAAAAGGATTGATAATACAAGATATTTTAAAGCGGGAATCCATGGCGGTTGCCAACGCCTCCGCCACGGCGGACGCGGCGATCTCTCTGACGATACAATCAATGGAAATGGATTTATCCGGGAAACGCTGTCTGATTCTCGGTTTTGGCCGAATCGGAAAATTATTGGCGTATAAATTACGCGGCGTCGGCGCGGGCGTGAGTATCGCGGCGCGTAAAAGCGAGGACCGGGCATGGATCCGCGCCTATGGTCTTCACGCGCTGGATATATTGAATTCTGACGAAATGGCGTGTGAAATCCCGTCTTTTGATATAATTTATAATACCATTCCCGCGCCGGTTTTGGATCAATCATTATTCGCGCGGATTCAGCCGTCATGCGTATGGATCGAACTGGCGTCCCGTCCGGGGATTCCGGCGGATATAAAATCCATCCAATCCGCTCCGCGTATTATTCAGGCCGCCGGACTGCCGGGACGGATTGTCCCATGGACAGCGGCGGAAATCCTCCGGGATATAATCTATGAAATCCTGAGGGAAGGTGGCGCTTTGTGAACGCGCATAGGAGACAGGAACGCGTGGGCTTTGCCATGTGCGGTTCATTCTGTACGCATGAGGCGGTTTTAAACGCCCTGCGGAATCTGGCGGAAATCTATGAAAATATTATCCCGATTGTATCTGATATTTCGTCAATCAGCGATACCCGTTTTGGCACGGCGGATATATTATTAAAAAATCTAAAAGAAATCACGGGAAATGACGCGATTAAAAATATGATAGAAGCGGAGCCAATCGGGCCGAAAAAATTATTGGATATTTTAGTCATCGCCCCCGCGACGGGAAACACGATAGCGAAACTGGCGGGCGGCATTACGGATTCCAGCGTGACCATGGCGGCCAAGGCGCATTTGCGCAATAACCGCCCTGTCGTGCTTGCCGTGTCATCCAATGACGGACTCGCGGCGGGCGCGAAAAACATCGGGGAATTGCTGGTCCGAAAAAATTATTATTTCGTCCCGTTCGGACAGGATGATCCGATCCGGAAACCGGCGTCGCTCGTCGCCGATTTCAGCCGTATCGCCGACACGATAGACGCGGCGTTGAATCATCAGCAAATCCAGCCCGTTCTGACCGCGTGATTTTTTATATTTTATAAATTTAATTAAAAATCCCTGTTTCCGCGTAAAATCTCACGGAAACAGGGGATTTTTATTATTTTATTTATATATTATATATTATATATTAAATCTCGTCGAAAAATTTCGCGTGAATGGCTTTCACCGCCCGGTTGACATCCTCTTCGTCCAATAAGACCGAAACGCGGATTTCGGATGTATTAATCATCTGGATATTAATCCCGGCTTCGTATAACGCCTCGAACATTTTCGCCGCCACGCCGCTGTTGCTCATCAGTCCCGCGCCGACAATGGATACTTTGCCGATACGTTCATCGGATTCCAGATGGTCAAATTTTAACGCGTCCTTGTGGGAATTTAATATATCCTCCACCTCGCGCAGATCTTTTTTATGAATCGTGAATGTAATATCCTTCGTATCCTCCCGGCCTATGGACTGTAAAATCACGTCCACGTTGATATTATGGCGGCTCATGAGATCAAAGACCTGAAACGCCACGCCCGGATTATGCCGTAATCCCACCACGGCTACGCGCGCGATACTGGTATCTTTGGCGACGCCGGCAATATTTGTCTTTTCCACTTTGGCGACCTCCTTGACTTTTGTACCCGGTTTCCGTTCCAGACTGGATAAAACTTCTAAATTTACTTTAAATTTTTTCGCCAGTTCCACACTGCGATTATGCAATACCTGCGCGCCCTGAGAGGCTAATTCCAGCATTTCGTCATATGTGATTTCTTTCAATTTCCGCGCGTTGGGTACGATCCGGGGATCCGTCGTATAAACGCCGTCCACGTCCGTGAAAATCTGACACAGATCCGCGCCGAAGGCCGCCGCCAGCGCCACCGCGCTTGTATCAGATCCGCCGCGGCCAAGCGTTGTTATATCATTGCGCCGATCCACGCCCTGAAAGCCCGTGACAATCACAATCCGGTGGGAATCCAGCTCCATGCGGATACGGTCGGGGTCAATCTGCTGAATGCGGGCATCGGAGTGTTGCGGGGTCGAGTGAATCCCGACTTGCCATGCCGTCAGCGACACGCACGGCAAGCCCATCGCTTCCAGCGCCATCGCGCACAACGCCACGGAAATCTGTTCGCCCGTGGCAAGCAGCATATCCATTTCACGCCGGGACGCGTTTAAATTAATTTCCTCCGCTTTGGCGATCAAATCATCCGTCGTGTCGCCTTGGGCCGATAATACCACGATGATATTATGCCCCTGCAAATACGTTTCCGCGATAATCCGCGCGACGTTTTTGATCCTTTCGGCGTCCCGGACGGAACTGCCGCCAAATTTCTGCACAATCAAACTCATAAAGACACATTCCTTCTTTTTTTGCGCGTTTTCCACGCGATTCACCCGCGATATAATGATATATTTTATATATTATATTATATATCACACACGGGTCTCTGTCTTATCTTACGCGATAATATTATAATCCGGACCGGATTTATTTTTATATAATTATTTTTATATAATTATAATATTCAGGACAACACCCGCAGACAGGATAATATATTTAAATTCGCCGAGCGCTTGCGGGCGTCCAGCCCCGTGACGGGTTCCGTCAGAAAGGCCGTTTCGCCGTCCTCGCTTAACACTTCCACCTGTCCGAACGCCATCGCCGCGTCGGTCAGGCTGCCCTCAATCCGGAAATAATGCCGACAGCGTAATTTTAACGGATTCTCAAATCCGGACGTATCCGGCGACCAGCTTAATACGCTCTCCCGCGTGGACAGGCATTCCATCGCGTCCGCCACGCACGCCGACGCCGTGGGCATTTCGCCCGCGCCCCGGCCATAAAACATCACGTCGCCGACCGCGTTTCCGCGAATCACAATCGCGTTGAACACGTCCTCCACGTTGGCGATTGGCATTGTCTCCGGGATCAAATGCGGCGCGACATAAGCGGTCCGGCTTCCGGCTTCAAAGCCGTTTTCGGGGCCTAATCTCAAGGTCCGGCCAAGTAATTTGATTCTATAACCGGCGCGGTTGGCGATTTTCACATCGCGCAGGGATAATTTTGAAATGCCTTCCATGGGAACGGCTTCCGGGTCAATCTGATGTCCGAACGCCAGATCGCCCAATACGCAGATTTTACGACCGGCGTCAATGCCCTCCACATCCGCCGTCGGATCGGCTTCCGCGTAACCGCGTCTTTGGGCTTCTCTCAAAGCGTCTGAGAAAAACGCGCCTGTGCGGACCATGCGGGTTAAAATATAATTCGTCGTGCCGTTTAATATCCCGTATATCTCATCAATTCGATTGGCCGACAGGCATTCTCTTAACGGATGCAGAATGGGAATCCCGCCGCCGACGCTCGCCTCGAATAAATATTTCACGTTTTTTTCGCGCGCTAATTCTAATAATTCAAATCCGCGCTCGGCGATCAACTGCTTATTCGCCGTCACGACGTGCTTTCCGGCTTCCAGACAGCGTTTTGTGTAATCATACGCCGCGTCTACCCCGCCGATGGTCTCTATCACAACCCGGATCGCGGGGTCATTTTGAATTTCCTCAAAATGATCCGTGCATAAATGCCGGTACGGGCCGTCCCGGAAGCGGCGCACTAAAATCGCTTTTACCCGCAGCGGCTCCCCAAGTTTGCGCGTAATCACGCCCGCGTTTTCCGATATTACTTTTACGACGCCCGTTCCCACGGTGCCAAGTCCCATAACCGCGATTTCCGCCATAGTTGCCTCCCCGACGCGTGACACGCGTTTTTTGATGATATTTCATATTATCCCGCCAGCATCTCGAATTTAATCACGTTTTCGAGTCCCGACACTTCCGACAAAAACTGTTCAATCGGCTCTGACATATCAGATATTTCCGCTGAAATCGTGACCGCCGCGCAGCCGTTTGTGGGAATGCTCTGGTTAATCGTCAGAATATTCGCGCCTGACGCCGCGAATACCGCCAGCACACGCGACAACACGCCCGAAACGTCTTTTAATATCGCCTGAAATGTAATAATTCTCTCGGCCTTCATGTCATAAAACGGCCTCACGGCGTCCCGGTATTTATAAAACGCGCTCCGGCTGATCCCCGCCATACGCGCGGCCTGTCCCACGGTCCGCGCCTCATGCGTTTCCAGCATTCTCCGCGCCTCCGCCACGCGGCGGAATACATCCGGCAAAACGTCGGCTGATATGATATAATAATTTACCGGTCTTCCCAAATCATCCACCCCGTTTCTGTCTGTTTATATAATTTCGGCGTTTCGTCCGTCCGGCGCGGGCATTTGTCTTTTTGCATTCCGGTTCAACAGGATAGCACATTTTTCGCTTTTACACAAGGGATTCCGATAAATTTTTTTTGTCGGAAACAGGGAAATTCCGCGCCGTTTCGCCTTGCGCCGTGGGCAGTTCGCCGGAAATCAAAAAATTAATATTCAAAACCAGTCTTGAAATTAATTTTAAAATCAAAGCTATATAAGCGCCCGTGATTTCATCGGAATTGAAATCCTGTCCGAATGCGACAAAATTTCCCAGTATAATCAGCGCAATCTCCGGTCATACTGCTCAAAAGGGTCCGTTTCAGCCGGAGAGAGGAGAGGCGTCTTTCATGCAGGGCAAAGTAGAGATCGCGGGGGTGAACACATCGCGTTTGAAAGTATTAAAAAACGAGGAAACGATGGAACTCCTGCGCCGCGCCAGAAACGGTGATATGAACGCGCGAACGGAATTGATTGAAGGCAATCTGCGTCTGGTTTTATCCGTGATCCAGAGATTTTCCAGCCGGGGCGAAAACGCGGATGATTTGTTTCAAGTCGGCTGTGTGGGTTTAATCAAGGCGATTGATAATTTTGATATTAATCAGCCGGTGAGATTCTCGACATACGGCGTGCCGATGATTGTCGGCGAAATCCGGCGGTATTTGAGAGACAACAGCGCGATACGGGTATCGCGAAGCCTGCGCGACACGGCCTATCGCGTTTTACAGGCGCGTGAACGCCTGATGGCCGCCGGACAGCGTGAGCCGACCGTGGAACAAATCGCCCAAGAACTGGATATTCCCCGCGAGGAAGTTGTTTTCGCCATGGACGCCATGGCCGATCCGGTTTCGCTTTATGATCCCGTTTATTCCGACGCCGGGGACACGCTGACGGTCATGGATCAGGTCCGGGACACGAAAAACACGGATGAGGCGTGGACGGATCGAATCGCCTTGAAAGACGCGTTACAGCGTCTGAACGAACGGGAACGGCGCATTTTGTCTTTGAGATTTTACGAAGGCAAGACGCAGATGGAAGTTTCCGGGGAAGTGGGCATTTCACAGGCGCAGGTGTCGCGGCTGGAAAAAGGCGCGATCAACGCCATTCGCAAGAATTTATAAACAAGCCTGACGAGAGAAAGAATAGAATCAAAAAATTTTCCGTGCGCGCAATTGAAATTTACTCTGTCCCCCTCTTCTAAATCAGGAGAGGGGGACAGCGATTCGCGTTATTTCTGTCTATTGGGTTTCTTTCCCGTGATAAAGAGAAGGGGACAGGCGACGCGCTTCATGGTCTTTTTCAACGAAAATTTTACGCATACGAGAAAAAGCAAAATTCGCGTACCGCTTGACAGACGCGCGTTTCTGTAATAAAATAAAATTATAAATAAAAATCTGTTATATTAAGAGAGAAAATATCAACATAAGGGGAGAACGCCAAAATGGAGATTTTAAAAACGCTTCGCGGAGCGGCGGACGCGTATAATCGCGTTTCTTTGATTCTGAGAATCTTTTGCGGGATTATTTTAGGCGTCCTGCTCTCGTTCCTGTTCCCCGGTCTGGGCGGAATCGCCATGCTGGGAGATTTATTTGTAGGCGCTTTGAAGGCAATCGCGCCTCTGCTGGTGTTTCTGCTGGTCATCAGCGCGCTTTCACAGGGCGGCGGCAAACTGGACAGCCGTTTCGGAATGGTGATTTTTTATTATCTTTTGACGACGTTTCTGGCGGCGTTTCTGGCGGTGTTAGCGAGTTTCGCGTTCCCGGTTGATCTGGTCCTGACAGCGGAAGCGACGGGAGAAGCCGCGCCGCCGTCCGGCATAGCGGAGGTATTGGGTAATTTATTATTAAACATGATCGCCAATCCGCTGGCGTCGATTATTGACGGCAAATATCTTGGCATTTTATTCTGGGCGGTTGTATTCGGAATCGCGCTGAAATCAGTAGCAAGCGGCACGACAAAAACGATGTTTTCCGATCTGGCCGATTCGGTTTCACAGTCCGTCCGGTGGATTATTAATTTAGCGCCGTTTGGCATTATGGGCTTGGTATACGCGTCAGTATCGTCTTATGGCGTGGAGATTTTCACGATTTACGGAAAACTGGTCGCGTTGCTGGTATCCTGTATGTTAATCGCGGCGCTGGTGATCAATCCCATTGTCGTGGCGATTTCCCTGCGTCGCAATCCATATCCTTTGGTATTCCGCTGTATCCGTGAGAGCGGCCTGACCGCGTTTTTCACCAGAAGTTCCGCCGCGAATATCCCGGTCAATATGGCGTTGTGTGAAAAACTGGGACTTGATAAAGATATGTATTCCGTGTCAATCCCGCTTGGCGCGACGATTAATATGGACGGCGCGGCCATTACGATTTCCATTATGACGCTGGCGGCGGTGCATACGATGGGGATTGCCGTGGACTTGCCTACCGCGCTGTTTTTAAGCGTATTGTCGACGCTGGCGGCCTGCGGCGCGTCCGGCGTGGCGGGCGGTTCGCTGTTGCTGATCCCGATGGCCTGTTCTCTGTTCGGCATTTCCAATGATATTGCCATGCAGGTTGTCGGCGTCGGATTTATTATCGGCGTGGTTCAGGACAGTCTGGAAACGGCGCTGAATTCCTCCGGCGACGTGATTTTCGCCGCGACCGCGGAGTATTACGAATGGAAAAAACAGGGGAAACCCCTCCCGGATTTTATGACGCGGAAATAAGGGCGAAAGATAATAAAATATAAATATATATAAAAACGGTCGTTTCGTAATCCGGATTTTTGATGAAACGACCGTGATTTTATGCCGAAACGGGATTGTAATCGCCGGAAAAATCCGGTATAATATGCCTGACGCTGTAAAGTGAATATGATATATATAATATAATTATAATATTATCATTAATTTCGGCGTTGGCGCGACTGTTCGCGTATGTTCGCATATGGGACAGACACGAAAGGAGAATATAATATGGGAAAAAGATTTTATATCACGACGCCGATTTATTATCCGTCGGATAAACTGCATATCGGCCACACATATTGTACGGTGGCGACGGACGCTCTGGCGCGTTATCATCGTTTGAAGGGTGAGGAAGTGTTGTTTCTGACCGGCACGGACGAACACGGGCAGAAAATCGAGACGAAAGCGAAAGAAGCGGGCGTCACGCCGAAAGAATTTGTGGATAAGATTGTGGACGGCCCGCAGGGTATCCGGGATTTATGGAAATTAATGAATATATCAAATGATAGATTTATCCGGACGACGGATGATTATCATGTGGAAGCGATTCAGCGTATTTTCCGGCGGATGTATGATAACGGGGATATTTATAAAGGCGTGTATCGGGGAAAATACTGTACGCCGTGCGAGTCGTTCTGGACGGAAAGCCAGTTGAAAGACGGCTGCTGCCCGGACTGCGGACGGCCCGTGATTGACGCGGAGGAAGAGGCGTATTTTTTCAAATTAAGCGAATACGCGGACAGAATCCGGGATTTATTAGAGGGGCGAGACCCGGAGCGTCCGGATTTCTTACAGCCGCAGAGCCGCGTAAATGAAATGGTAAAGAATTTTATTGATCCGGGACTGGATGATTTATGCGTGTCGCGCACAAGTTTTTCATGGGGAATCCCGGTGGATTTTGATCCCGGCCATGTGGTCTATGTCTGGATTGACGCGTTGTCGAATTATATCACGGCGCTTGGCTATGAAAATGAAAAATACGGGGATTTTAAAAATCCGGAGAGTGATTATCACAAATGGTGGCCGGGCGTGAATATCGTCGGGAAAGAAATCGTGAGATTTCATTCGATTATATGGCCGGCGATGTTGATGAGTTTAGGCGAACCGTTGCCGAAGCATGTGTTTGGCCACGGATGGCTGTTGCTGGACGGCGGCAAGATGTCGAAATCACGCGGAAACGTGGTGGATCCGTATATTTTAGCGAATCAATTCGGCGTGGACGCGCTGAGATTTTTCCTGTTGCGGACATTCCCGTTCGGATCGGACGGCAATTTCTCAAATGAATTGTTAATTCAGACGATTAATACGGACTTGGCGAATGATCTGGGGAATTTATTATCCCGGACAACGGCGATGGCGAACAAATATTTCGCCGGAATTCCGCCGCGCGGGTCTGGATTTGATATAAATTCCGCCGGGGACGCGGCGGAGCGAAATCCGGAATCGGACGCGCAATTGATTGAGATGGCGTCCAATCTGCGGAATCGGTATGAAGCGCGGATGGAATCTTTCGCGCCGCATAACGCCTTGGCGGAAGTATTCAAAGTAATTCAAAGAGCGAATAAATATATCGACGAGAACGCGCCGTGGACGCTGGCGAAAGATATGGACGCGAACGGCGCGCGTCTGGGACGGGTATTATATAATTTGCTTGAAACAATCCGGATTTGCGGAATTTTATTAACGCCGTTTATCCCGGAATCATGCGAAAAATTATTTATCCAGATCGGCGCGCCGGAGGACGCGCGGACATGGGAATCCGCCGGGAAATGGGGCGGACTGCCGGAGAATATCAAAATCTCAAAAGGGGAGAATTTATTCCCCCGGGTTGACATGGAAAAGGCGCTCGCGGCGCTGGATAAAGCGGCGGCGGACGCGA
>CAJOQY010000241.1 GCA_905236835.1 uncultured Oscillibacter sp.
CGATGATGAAGCCGACGGCGAATATGACGAGATTTACGGGGATGAAAGCGGCGCGGATGATGAAATCACGCCAAATGACGGCGTAGCGGAAGAAGCGGAAAACCCGGACGAGACGGAAGAACCGGAGGAGCCGGACGCCGGGAATATGGAAACGGATATGGAAACGAACGCTGAAACCGTCGAGGAGAATTCGGACAACGGCGGTTATGACAACGCGGACAGCGTAGAGCATAACGATGACGATACCGGTTATGACAACGGTTATCATAATGAATATGAAAACGGCTATGATAATGATTATGATACGAATGACAACGACGCCGCTGACGAATCAGACGACGCCGATGATGAAAATGATAACGAGGATGATGAATAAAACGCGCGGGGAAAAGGAAATTTTATAATTTTTTCCAGACCGCGCCGCCGGGAATGTCGGTTAATTCGATTCCGCGCGATTTTAATTCGTCACGGATACGGTCAGCCTCGGCGAAATTTTTGGATTGTTTCGCCTGATAGCGCTGTAAAATCAACGCGTTGACGGCTTCCAGTTCGCCGGGGTCCGCGTCCGCGTCGCCCGTGATTTGATAACCGCCCGCGCCGGTTGTTTTCTGATTGGCTTCCCGTTCGCGCAGTTCGGCGGATTTTTCAATCAAAGACAGGCTTAAAACCTGATCAAAATCGGCTAAGATGTTCACTTTCGCCGCGTCGCTGATATTGGCTTTTAATACGTCATAAATCAGCGTGACGCCGGAGGCGGTATTTAAATCGTTGCCGACCTGACGGATGAATTTTTCCCGGTATTGGGAAAGAATTTCCTGTTCCTGCGCGCTGATATGGTTTGAATCGCTGTCCGGACGCAGGGCGGCGATTTTTTTGATTAATTTCTGATAAGCGCTTTGCGCGTTGGATAAATTCTCCCATGTGAAAACAAGCGCTTTTCGATAATGGCTTTGCAGACAGAAAAAGCGATAGGCCAGCGGATCATAATGTTTTTGTTTCAAGAGCGTAACGGTCAAAAATTCGCTTTCGCCTTTGGATTTGCTCATTTTGCCGGAGGCTGTATTCAAATGGGCGGCGTGAAACCAGTGGGAACACCACGGATGACCCAGATAGCTCTCGGATTGGGCGATCTCATTCGTATGATGCGGAAACGCGTTGTCGACGCCGCCGCAGTGTAAATCTAAATATTCGCCGTTGTATTTCAACGAAATCGCGGAGCATTCAATATGCCAGCCGGGGTATCCGGTCCCCCATGGTGAGTCCCATTTTAAGGCCTGATCCTCAAATTTGGATTTCGTGAACCATAAGACGAAATCATTGGAATTGCGCTTGTTTTGATCCGCTTCCACGCCTTCCCGGACGCCGACCGCCAGATCGTCTTTTTCATGCGCGTTAAAAATATAATATTGATTTAATTTCGACGTGTCGAAATAGATATTTCCCCCGGCGGAATAGGCGTAACCGGTATCAATCAGGCGCGATATAATCTTGATATATTCGTCAATAAAGCCCGTGGCGGGCTGAATCACATCCGGCTGTTTGATATTCAATTCCCGGCAGTCGTCAAAAAAGGCGTCCGTGTAAAATTTCGCGATTTCCATAACGGATTTATGCTCGCGCTTGGCGCCTTTTAACATTTTGTCCTCGCCCTCGTCCGCGTCGGATGTCAAATGCCCTACGTCCGTGATATTCATCACGCGGTTGACCGTATAACCGGCGTAACGCATATATTTTTCCAGTATATCCTCACAGATATATGTTCTTAAATTGCCGATATGCGCGAAATGATAGACTGTCGGCCCGCAGGTGTACATTTCAATATGGCCGGGCGTATGCGTGACGAATTTTTCTTTCCGGTGCGTGGCGGAATTGTAGAGATAAAAATCTTGATATTCCCGATTTTGATAATCCGGCGCGTTTCGCGTGTCTGGCATAGATTTTCCTCCCTGATATTTGAAATATTAACTATTTCGCGGATGTTTCGCGATCAATTTCATGCGCGGGAAGAATCCCCCCGCCGTTGGCCGTCCATGAAAGACCCGCCGGGGGGATTGATTGCCGCTTGCTTTCTTAAAATTTCCCGCTGGAAGACGAGCCGCCGTCGCTTCGGATCGTTGTCCCGCCTCCGGAATGGCCGTTGTGATGTTCTTCTTTTTGAATCTTGACGCGGCTTTCCGTCGTATGTGTAAACATATCGTCCCGGACGCGCAGACGGAATCCTCCGGGCGGGATGTAACTTCCCGCGCTTGACGCTTTTCGGACC
>CAJOQY010000242.1 GCA_905236835.1 uncultured Oscillibacter sp.
ACGCGCGAAAGCAGCGAAATCCAGAACCGGAAAGATATTCAGTCTTTATTTACGGAACTGCGCGTATATAACAATGATACGCTGCTGCCCGCGCTGGAAAAAATAATATCCGGCGGAAGCGCGGGCGGAAGCGGCGGCGGCGGTCTGGACCCGGATTTATTTCTGCCAATCGGCGGCGGAACCATGCGCGGGCCGCTGTTATTATACCGCAATCCGCGATTTGAGAGCGAAGCCGCCACCCGCGCTTATGTCGATAACGCCGACAGCGAGGTTTTAGCCGCGGCGCGCGGCGATATAAGCGCGCTGGAAAACGGCCTCAGCGCGTGCCAAAATGATATTAATAATTTAGACAACCGCGCGCGGGAAATCGAATCTTCCGTCAGTCAGATAGAAACGTCCGTGGATCAGGCCATCGCCGATAAAATTTCTTTGCAAATCTCCCAGCCGGAGACGGACGGCGATAACATCTACGCCCGGATTACATTGAAAGCCGGACCCCATGAGACTTACGGATATATCCTGATGGAAGGCAATGTGGACGTGTCCGGACAGCTTTCCGCCGACGCTTTATACGCCGCTTACGGCGAAATCGCCGATCTCGCCGTGGACAGACTGTCCACTTCCAGACGGATTGTGAAATATCTCAATCACGATCAATCGGATGATAATTATATCCGGATTCAAAATCAGGAAATCGCCTTTGTCACGGGGAATTGCACGGGCGAACGGGAACAGGCGAAAAATCCAGCCGGACAGCCGCTGTTCTGGCCGCGAAGCGTATCCGGTCTGTCTCCGGACGAAAACGGTTATCCGATCACAACGCAAAACGAACGGATTTTCACCACCACAACGCCGACAAACTGGCCGGTATATGTTTATATTTATCAGGAAGCCGTCAAACGCCGCATAAAATTTGAGGCCAATCCGGACAGCGGCGTTTATGAACCCGCGGATACTTACGGCGCCGGAAACGAACAGGGTTATAATTACGCCCGCGTGACAAAAAGCACGGAGGGCTTTGATTTGATTTATATTACCCCGGTCGGAAAAGAAATCGGCGTTCACATGGACGCGGGCGGTTATCTGGATTTCACGGGGACGCGCAAAACCAACGCGCTGAATTTTTCGTCGTGGTCCGATGGCCTTTTCACCGAATCGCGCGACGGCTTGTCCAATCCCATTGAATATCATGTCGAGTTTGACGCGGACAATCGGCCCGTGAAAATCACGGATTCTTCCGGACATGAAACCGTGATTTCATGGTAATTTTGACTTTGAAAGCTCCGGGGATTTTATGGATTATTCGTTTGTAAGTAATATTACTATTTACTGCGCGGCGGGGAATCTCGGCGACACGCTGACAGCCGACCAATGGCGGGAGAATCTTCTTTGGCGGGGAGTTTTATATTTCCCCCATCGATCATCCGATTTCGCCGCCTATGTCGCCGCCGGAAACGCGCAGGTTTATCTCTCGCGCGGCGGCAACTGGGATATTTTGCGCCGATATATTCCGGCTTTCGCGTCCGCCAACGGCGTGTTTAACACGCGCGGACAAAGTTCGCTTTACAGCCTGTCTTACTCCGGCTATTTTCCCGGCATGACCGGCATTTCCCCCGGTTGCGCCAATCTGAACCTGCATATTGTCACCTGTCAGGGCGAGAAAGCGGCTTATGTATACGCGACCTCCGGCGCGGGCGATTCCGGCGCGGTTTACGCGGAGATTCAAAACAACGGCGATCTTGTCATGGATACCGCGAAAAGACTGGCCCTGCCCCGCTTCGCCGCCACTTCGTCCTACGCGTATCTGCACGGCTGTCTGCTGGACAGCGGCGTGACGGAAAATCAGAATATTATCACATCCGCGATGGATTTTCATATCAACGCCGCGTGGCGCGAACCCACTTTGGCCGGACTGCATATCGCCTTTTTCAACCGTGATCCGACGCCAGCCGCCAACGCCGTTGAATTCTTAAACAAATGGCCGCTGAACGGCAAAAGCCGCTTTGACGCGTCCGGTTTTCTCAAAGGCGTTATCACCGGGCGGCGTCTGCGGCGTTCCGGCGCGTCCGGGGAATCCGTCGCCGAAAGCGAAACCGGCGGCGCGGGCGTTTATCATGAAAACAGTTTTCTCTCCGGATTGTCGGCGGGATTCCTGACCGGCGAATTTTAAAAATCAAGAATTAATATCAATTAAAATATTAAATATAAATATTAAATATTAAAATTAAGGAATGAGGCGATACGCCGTGATGATTTGTTACGCCCAACCGGGCGAACCGTTAGAACTTGGCCATCAGGGGGAGTCACAGGCCCGCCGGATTGTATTTGATATACGGCTCTGGGAAAAAGAATATGATTCTTCCGGAACCGTCACGCTCCTGCACCAGCGTCAAAATGATCTGATCCCGTATCCGGTGTCTGTCACGCGTGAGGACGGGTTGATCTTCTGGGATGTCGGTCAGGCGGATACGGATCAGGTATGCCGATATGGCAAGGCGGAACTGCGTTATTCGATTGGCGATACGCTGGTAAAAAGCGATATTTATAAAACCAGCGTGACCGCCGCGCTGGGACCGCCGTCAGCGGAAGCGCCGGAGGCCGGTATGGACTGGCTGACAAACGCTTTGGAGTCGCTTGGACGCGTGACGGACGCGGCGGACACGGCGCAAG
>CAJOQY010000243.1 GCA_905236835.1 uncultured Oscillibacter sp.
AAAGCCGCGAAGCGGCTGGGGGGATTATTGACAGCGCAGATACATCACGCTGTAGCCCGGAAGTTCACAGCCGCCGTGAAAAGTAATCTTTTTGCCTGTCAGCATATCGACGGCGTGAGAACATCCGGCGTCAAATCTTGCGAAATAGGCGTTTTCGTCGCAGTTGATCGCGATCAGCATTGTCTCATCCTGATAGCGGCGGCGGAAAACGGTTTGCAAATTGGTCAAACACAAATCCTGAAAATCGCCGTGACATAGCGCAAGGCTTTGCTTATGCGCTCTGGCCATCTCGGCGATTTGGTCTGTCAGATCATTCCATCCGGGCGCGTCAAACGCCGGACGCAGGGCGTGATCCCCGGATTTTTTCTCGCCCTCACAGCCCCACTCGCTCCCGTAATAAACGCACGGTATCCCCGGCATACCGAATAACAGGCCGTATATCAGCGGCAAATGTTTCGGATTGGTCAAAATACTCGCCACGCGCGTGACATCGTGATTATCCACGAAGCATAACAAATGCTTGTTTTTATATAACGTCCAGTATTCCGGCCCGAACTGGCGTTTTAAACTGTGGACAATCTCAAACATATTGCGCGAATTAAAACTGGAATATAAGCCTTTATAACATTCGTAATTGGTACAGCTGTGCAGGAACTCGTCACTGACCCAGCGGTTGTAATCGCCGTGAAGCGTCTCGCCGATTAAATAAAATTCCGGCTTGATTTCATTGGCGAATTTCCGTAATCTCCGTAAAAATTCCGGCTCCAGCGAATAGGCGACATCCAGACGCAGTCCGTCAATATCAAACTCATCCACCCAGAATTTGACGCAGTTTAATAAATAATCGACAACCGCCGGATTGCGTAAATTTAATTTTACCAATTCATAATGCCCTTCCCAGCCCTCATACCAGAAGCCGTCCTGATAGGCCGAATCGCCGTTGAAATTAATACAAAACCAGTCTTTATATTTAGAATCCCATTTCTTTTTCCGCACGTCCCGGAACGCCCAAAAATTCCGCCCCACATGATGAAAGACCCCGTCCAGAACGATTTTGATTTTTTTCTCGTGACAGTCCTGACAGAATTTTTTGAAATCCTCATTATTGCCAAGCCGGTTATCTATTTTCAAAAAATCCCGGGTGTTATATCCGTGGGAATCGCTCTCGAACACCGGACAGAGATACAGCGCGTCCGCGCCTAATTTTTTGATATGCGCCAGCCACGGCGTCAATTTTTCCAGCCGGTTGACGGGCTTGATGTCTTTTATATTTTTCTCGTCCGGATTGATTTCGTTATAATGCGGCGCGCCGAGCAGTCCCAAGGGATAAATCTGATAAAATACCGCGTTTTCCGCCCACATGAGACAAAATCCCCCTTTTTTAATTTATATAATAAAATTATATAATAATTTTATAATAAATAAATTATCTAAAATAATCTATAACAAGGCCGCCGTGATATATGATTTTTAAATAATCGCGGCGGCCTGTCGGGATTTATTTTTTATTTTTTATTCGACTTTCGGCAGTTTGGCGAAATATTTCGCCAATTCCTCGTCAGAGGGAATATAATCGTCCATTTCGCCGTCGTGATAGCGTTCATAGGCGACCATGTCAAAATATCCCGTGCCGGTCAGGCCGAATACGATGGTTTTTTCCTCGCCGGTTTCTTTGCACTTCAACGCCTCGTCGATGGCCACGCGGATCGCGTGCGAACTCTCCGGCGCGGGTAAAATCCCCTCCACGCGCGCGAATTCCTCGGCGGCGTCGAACACTTTCGTCTGCGGGACGGATACGGCTTCCATATAGCCGTCATGATAGAGCTGTGACAAAGTCGAACTCATGCCATGATAGCGCAGTCCGCCGGCGTGGTTCGGCGCGGGGATGAAATCGCTTCCCAGCGTATACATTTTGGCGAGCGGACACACCATGCCGGTATCACAGAAGTCATACGCGAATTTGCCGCGCGTGAAACTTGGGCAGGACGCCGGTTCAACGGCGATAATGCGGACATTTGATTCCCCGCGGAGCTTTTCTCCCATAAACGGCGCGATTAAGCCGCCCAGATTCGATCCGCCGCCCGCGCAGCCGATAATCATATCCGGCTTGATATGATATTTATCCAACGCGGCCTTGGTTTCCAGCCCAATAACAGATTGATGCAATAACACTTGATTTAACACGCTGCCCAGCACATAGCGATAACCGGGCGTGGAAGTGGCGACCTCGACGGCTTCGGAAATCGCGCAGCCGAGAGATCCGCCTGTTCCCGGATGTTCGGTCAGAATCTTGCGCCCGACATTTGTCGTATCCGACGGCGACGGCGTGACCGACGCGCCATACGTCCGCATGACTTCGCGCCGGAACGGCTTTTGTTCATACGAAACTTTGACCATATAGACTTTGCAGTCCAGTTCAAAATACGAACAGGCCATCGCCAGCGCGGTTCCCCACTGACCCGCGCCGGTTTCCGTCGTCACGCCTTTTAAACCCTGTTTTTTGGCGTAATACGCTTGGGCAATCGCCGAGTTTAACTTATGGCTCCCGCTGGTGTTGTTCCCCTCGAATTTATAATAAATCTTCGCCGGGGTGTCCAATTTCTTTTCAAGGCAGTACGCCCGCACAAGGGGAGACGGACGGTACATTTTATAAAAGTCCCGTATCTCCTCCGGAATCTCGATCCACGCGTCATCATTGTCCAGTTCCTGTTTGACCAGTTCCTCACAAAAGATGCCGCCCATTTCCTCCGCCTTCAAGGGCTGATGCGTCGCGGGATTCAACAGAGGCGCGGGTTTGGTTTTCATATCCGCCCGGACGTTATACCACGCCTTGGGCATCTCCGTCTCTTCCAAATAAATCTTATAAGGGATTTTTTCCGCCATGGGTCATGCTCCTTTCTGATTAGAAATATATAATATAAAATAATATATATATA
>CAJOQY010000244.1 GCA_905236835.1 uncultured Oscillibacter sp.
ATCAAACGCGAAACCGTTTAAAGGCGGATCCGTCGAGGATAATAATAACTCCCAGTAAATATTATAATCACGATTCGGATCATGCTTTTTTAACAAATCCCGGTTATGCCTCTGGGAATATAAATAAGCGACCAAGCGTCCGTTCTGTAAAAACGCTTCGCTCGCGTCCGGCTCCGCGTTGTACGGCGTATTCGTTCCCGCGATAATCCCGGTAATCCGGCATGGAATCTTCCAGACTTTCTCCGTCAAATGAGACAACGCAATCGCCCCGCTTCCGGCCCATCCAATATCCACGGCGGCGGCGTGACGACAACCGGACAAAATATCCAGATAGTATTTCTTCGCGGCGTTATTTTCCGCGTCGTAAGCGTTTAATATTTTCTCAAAACGCGCAAGCAAAAACTGTCTGATATTTTCCAGATTCCGCCCTGTCAATATTTCATCCGGCCCCGAAACCGCGCTGTTTTCGCGATTGAATTTTAATTCCGCTTCCAATTCCGGAATTAAAAATTCCAGATCCATAGATCGCAATATCTCACGGATTTTGATTCCCTGTCCGGATTTGTGATCCAGAAAACGCCGGAAATAATCATGTTTATCTTCTCCGGCCATCAGTTTTACCGCCGCTTTCCGTGACCAGCGGGCATAAACAGTCTCTTCCACCGGATATAAAATCGCGTATGCTTTTTGAAGCGTGTCGCCGTCGCGGGATAAAAACAAAATCTTGTCAATTTTATGCGTATGACAATAATCATGAATAAACCGGCAATACCCCGTGACGAACAGTCCGCCGTATAAATAGCCGAATTCATAAAGCGGGCTGTAAGCGCGGGAGCCGTTATAAACGCGCGCGCTGACAATTCCCCGGTACGCGCTTCCCACAATAGGGGACAGATCAAACGGTCGATAACGAGTCATATAACGATCTGTCCGGGGATAAAGACAAGTATGAAATCCCGCTTTTCGCGCCATGATCCCGTCGCTGTATGGATGATCGCCGACATGAACCGCGTTGACGTTTCCAATCGTTTTTCTGACTATATCAAATAATTCTCCGGTCGCCTTGCTCTTGCGATACTCACAGGATACGAAAATATCTTCATAACCTTGAAAACCCGCTTTTTCCAATATCTTTTGAATATCACGCGATGAAAGATACATATCCGTCGTCAGAATTATCCGCTTGCCGGACGCTTTTAAATATTCCCAGACTTTTTTCATATACGGATTCGCGTAACAGAGCGAATATTCAATTTCTCGTTCCAGTTTAATCCCGCCCCGGACGCCGTTCCCGACTTCGTTTTCCAATTCCCGCCAGATTTCATCCAGCGTTACTTCCCTGTCTCCGAACGCCTTGAAACGCCGTTCGCGGGCCGCCTGTTCCGCCTGAACGCGCAGATTTTTAAAATTCAAAATATCCAATCGCCCGCCGATGAGATAAAACAAATCCGTCGGATTTTCAAACGGACGAAATAAAAGCGTATCGAACACGTCAAACGAAATCACGTCATATAACATTAAATTTTCAGCGAACCGCATAGCGTCGGGACGCCGTTTGAAATCCCGCTCGGATTCGCTCTCCCGAATGGGAAGCCGTTTGCTTTCATACGCTTTCAACTCCGGCAACCGGTCTAAATATCGCAAAAACAGGAAATAATAACAAAAATTCAACCATAAGAGATAAATCCATGAGAGAATTTTCCCAAATCCGGATAATTTTTTATCATGAAATTTATGATAGCGAAACGCGATTCCGCTGTGCCTGTTGACCAGAAAATTATAAATTCTCATTCTCATAATGATTTAATCTCGTTTTTACGACGCGTTTTCTCCCGCGCGGACGCATTGTTTCACGCAATCCAACAGATCAGACCCGTAAAAATCCGCTTTTTCCGTGATAGACCCCAGATCGCCGATCAAGGCCGTTCCGCACCCAGCCGCTTTCCCCGCCATAATATCATTTTGACTGTCGCCAATCATCCATGATTTTTTTAAATCAATATTAAAATCACGCGCCGCTTGCGATATTAATCCCGGTTTCGGCTTGCGGCATTCGCACTCAAATTTTAATTCCGCGATTTCTCCGGCGAATCCCTTGTGCGGATGATGAGGACAAAAATATATTTTATCCAAAAACGCGCCGTCTCTTCCCAGAAGCGTTTCCATTTTATTATGAACCTCTTCCAGTTGCTCAAACGTCATCTCCCCGCGTGCGATAACAGGCTGATTAGTAATCACAATCGCGAGATAGCCCGCCTGATGAATCAGACGAATCGCTTCCGACGCGGTATCCGTTAATGCAAAATCATCAATATTTCTTAAAAAACCGACATATTGATTAATCGTTCCATCCCGATCCAGAAAAATCGCCTTTTGTTTATTTTTTAAATTCCGGCGGGATACAAGTCCGGCGCGTAAATCCGCGCTGACTTGCTCGTAACGCTCCGGCGTTCCCATGTCTTTCACATATTCCGGGCTGTCATAGGCGTATACATCGCCGGAGGCAATCAAATTCTTGAGAATATCCCGATCTAAATCTAATTTACGCCGTTCCTGAAACAATCCGAAAGCGCGGCAGGCGTCGAATACGCCGGGGGATATTACATGAATCCCCGCGTTTACGCGGTTTTTATACCATCCCCGTTCGTCCTCTTTCGCGATCCATTTGATAACCCGCATATCAGAATCCGCCATGACAATGCCGCTGTCATACGGATGATCGTTCGGGTGCGTAAAAAGCGTGACAAGTCCCCCATAACGCTTGTGCGCCCGGATCAAGCGATCCAAATCAATATCCGCGATAATATCGCCGAGGATTAAAATAAAATCTTCTTTTAAGCGATCCCGCAGATCATATAACGCGCCCGCCGTCCCCAGCGGCTCGGATTCGATATAATATTCAATACGCGTCCCGAATCGGGAACCGTCCCCGAAATAATGGATAATTTTATCCGACAAATATCCCGTTACGAATATAAAATCTTTATATCCCTGTTCGCGGAAGATCTCAAGCTGATATTCCAGAACCGGTTTCCCGTTGACGGGGATCATCGGCTTCGGAAGTTCAGAATTAATTTTCTCAATTCTTGTCCCTCTGCCGCCCGCCATTACGACAATCTTCATATATTCGCTTCTCCAATCCATTCCGCTTTTTTATAATAATATTCATCCGCGTCCCGATCCTCGCCAATATCGCCGTCGCTCTCGAATATATCCAAAAATACGCTCTGACAGCTTTTGAAATCCTCTGGAGGCAGTCCCGCGAGATTTCGTCTCCATATTCTGCCGTATAAATTTTTCCACTCTCTTAGATTTCGCCCGTATTTTTCTGTTTTTCCGCTTTTGATTAAATAATCTTCCGCGCATTGAAACGCCTTTTGAATATCCAGAAGATTTTTTTTGACGCGCTCCCCTGTCTTGGCGCGTATAGACGACGCCGGATTCTCGATATAATAATAATCCGCCGGACGCGCGATCGCGAAAGTTTGAATCCGGGAAAACCAGACCAGCGAATATAAAAAATCCTCCATCATCACAAGATGTCCGACTTGAAATCCGGACAGAATTTTCAGACAATCCCGCAATATATCCGCTTTATATAATTTATTCCAGACGACATGAAAATGATAACACCGCCCCTCTTGATTCCAAAACAGGGATTCAAGATTTAATTCCGCCGCGTTTTTATAATTATAATCCTCATCCGGCGGATACGGAAATACGGCGCAGCGCGTCTGAATATATCTTTTCCCGTCAAATGTCTGATTCACAACCCGTCCGACCGCGATGTCCGCGCGTTCTCTTGACGCCGTAGAATATAAATTATCAAAATAATCATCCGAGACAAGATCATCGCTGTCCAAAAATCCGATATATTCCCCTTGCGCCGCCTGAATGCCCGCCATGCGGGCATGAAAAAGCCCTTTATTTTCTCCCAATCGAATCAGGCGAAAATTATCATAAAAACAAGATTTTTGAAAGCGTTTGACAATCAACGGGCTTTTGTCCGTCGATCCGTCGTCGACGCATATAATCTCATGCGGAACGCCGACGCTGTTGACAACGCAACGCAGACAGCGTTCCATCGTCGCGGCGGAATTATAAAACGGAATAATAATAGATACTTTCGGACGCGTGTTTTTATATTTATAAATTTTATAAAAAATAAAACAACGGATTTGAGAGATAATTTTCTTGAAACAACGGCGTTTACGCCGGAGGAATTTCCCCAGAAAGCGCAAGCGATATATCATTTTTTACTCTCTCCCCCGCGAGACCGTCCAGCATGGGAACGCAGGATGTCAAAGCCGCCTCGCGTTTTTGCCTCAAGTAATCTTTGCCGTCCGCGCATAGATTTAAAAAGCGCGTCATATCATCCGCTGTCGATCCCTGATAATAACTCTCAATCAAAGGACGAATCGCCTCTGTGAGCGGCTCGTCATGGGACGCGTTGCGCATATACAGAACCGGGACGCGCCGCGCGCCGGCCTCCACCATCACCGCGCTTCGATCCGCAATAATAAAATCCGCGGCGGCCAGCGCGTTTCGATAATCATCCGCGTACTCGATATATATATTTTTCCGTGATTCTAAAACCGCCATCAAGTCATTTATCATACGCGCGTCGCCGCCCCATAACTTTTTCTCAAAAAATTTCGGGTGCGGCATGAAAATAAAATAAAAATCCGGATATTGATCCAAATCTTCAGCGAAGCGCAGATATTCCGCGCTGTCCGGCGTGACCATGACATTTTTCCCGTCGATTTCCATCCGTTTTGGAAAATGGACTTTCCACAAAACAATCTTTCGACCGTTGGCGCGTTTCCGGAGCGCGGCGGTTTCCGGCGTCGTGACTTTTGACGCGTAAAAATCAAAACGCGGCGTCCCAAGTGCGCGGATCGCTTTTCGATTGGCGCAATATTTTTTATAATCCCGTTTCATGACATCCGAAAACGTGTAAATCCGCCAAGCGTTCAGGATCACGTCCTCCTCAAAATGCAGGCGGCGCGACTCAGCCGTATCTGAGATTTCAACGCCGTATGGAATATAAATAATTCGATACCCCTGCGCCCGGAACACGCTTGATCTATGCGCCGGGGCGCGGTGCCATCGGTCATACGGCGTCTGCATAATCATCGCGTGGGGACGGAATTTTTCCAGATCAAACTCCTCAAAACGGATATAGGGCAAATTCTTTTCTCTCAAAAAATCCTCAGCCGTCCGCATTTGGGATTCTTCCACGCCGGATTCGTCCAATAATAATAATCTAATATCAAAACGCGGGTCATTTACGCAGGATTGATAAAAACTCTCCCATGACGGCCAAAAAGACGCCGCCTGAAATAAAAACGCCAGTCTTACGCGTTCCCCAGCCTGATACGGGATATAATTATTTTCGCCGCCCTGTTCCAGCAATTCATAGCGCAAATAACGATTTTCCGTTTCCAGCGCGTCAATACGCCGTTCCAGTCTTAAATATCTCTCCCATGTCCAGTATTTGATTTTATCATTCCGCTCATTGGCGCTGGCCCGTATCACGCCGTTGATATGCTCAATACTCTTGCCGTGCAAATGCAATATAATCTTTTGCGCCGCTTTCAAAGGCGATAACAGAATTTTACGGATTCTTTTACCCGCGCGCGGCTTCCATGTGAGAAAAGCGAAAATATCACGCGGACGGACAGGCTGTGACCAGAAAATCCCGTCATTCGCCCATCGCCATTTTCTGATTAAAACATCAAGCAAATAAAACGCGTGATAATAACGCTTTTTTCCGTTCGCCGCCAAAATTCGCGTCAAAATATCATGTAAATTAATCAGCGCGTTCTCCCGTTCCGCGCCGGAAAGACCCCCGCAGGGATTGTGATAGCTTCCCAACAGCCATTTTTGATCCTCTGGAATATTTAAATTTAAATTTTCCCGAAGCTGACGCGCCGTAATTTCGCACATTTCCTCGTGAATCCGCCCGCTCTTTCTGACGCTGATATTATCAGCCCCGGCCCGATAACTCCCGTAGACTTTCGGGATCGTGGCGAATTTCGTCACGCGGATGAAACGCGTCCACAACTCAAAATCCTCAATCGCGGATTGTTCGTCATATAAACAGCCTGTTTTTTCCAGAAATTCCCGGCGTATCATAACGGTTGAGTGAGTAGCGTCGCAGAAAAATAAAAACCGCGCTTTCAATTCCTCATGCGATTTCGCCGGGGCGTGTATCTCGTTTTCGATTTTCACGCCCGACGCGCCGAAATAACGCTGATAAAATTGGGAAAAGCCGATTTTCGGACGCGCTTCCATAAACGCCGTCTGCGTCGAGAAGCGGCGCGGGTCTGATAGATCATCCGCGTCCATTCGGGCGATATATTTCCCGCGCGCCATGTGAATCCCCGCGTTCAGAGTAGCCGCGAGACCAAGACGCGCCGGATTTTCAATTACCCGGACTCTAAAATCAAACAGCGCGTAAAATTTCGCCAGTTCCGCGCTCCCGTCCGCGTTTCCGGCCTCGCATAAAATCAAAAACTCAAAACGCGGGAAATCCTGCGCCAAAACGCTGTCAATCGCCTCACGGATTGTCCGCGCCGCGCCGCGTACCGGCATAATGACGGATATAAAAGGCGGCTCTTCTTTATTTATATTATTTATATTTATATTACGCGCGTCATGGATCATCGCGTCCGACTCCGTTTTCGCGTAAGAAATCCCGCAGCAGTCGCAGACCCAGTTCCAGCGCTTCCATAAAATCCGGTCAAACGCGTCCGGATCAATCAAACGCCTTTCCCGATTCCCGTCGCGCAACGCGGTTAATACCCTGAAAGAATTTCGCAAGAATTCCGCTCTATGCTTCCGGGCGTACTCGTCCGGTCGGCTCCGCCATCCGGACGCCAAAATCAATTCCTCATCCGATAGGGAAACGCCGAATTGTTTCCAGACTTCCGCGCTGACGCACCGGGATGCGTCTTGCAGACGCTCCCCCTTTTCAATCGAAATATTATCAAAGCCCCAGCGATGATCCGCCAGCGCCTCCGGCAGATTGACCAGTTTTTTCTCAAACATGATCTTTGTCCAAAGCGCGTAATCCTCGCACAGGCTGTTCTCGTCATAAAAATAACCGCTGTCTAAAAATTCCCGCCGACGAAACATCACCGTGCAATGGCTGATCTCACAGCCGAACAGCATGGCCGCTTTTAATTCTTCCCGTTCGCACGGGACGTTTAAAATATAATTTCTATCCGGCAGGACGCTCCGCGCCAACGCGCCGCATAAAAACACGTCCGGATTTTGATCTAAATATTCCGACTGAATAGCGAAACGCTCCGGATACGACGGATCATCCGCGTCCACGCGGGCGATATATTCTCCTTTCGCCTCACGAATCCCGCGATTTAAAGACGCCGCCAGACCAAGACGCTTTTGATTCATCAGCAATCGAATACGCGGGTCTTTTTTCTGAATCCGTTGAATATAATCCGCGCTTCCGTCGTCCGGTTCGGGCTCCAGTACAATTAAAAATTCCCAGTCCGAAAACGTCTGTCCGCGGACGCTTTCTATACATTCGCTTAAATATTTCATTCCCTGATACAGGGGCATGACAACAGATATTTTCGGCAT
>CAJOQY010000245.1 GCA_905236835.1 uncultured Oscillibacter sp.
GGTGAATATCTCGACGCCGCAGACGTTTGACGGAAGCAATATTGAGGAACTGAGAAAAGAATGGCTTCCCACCCCGGCGGGGCCGATTGTGGTCGTCCAGTTCGCGTTGAAAATCGAAGGTTCGCTGGAAAGCGAATTTATGAATATCATGTCGGTTGAACTGGCGAAAGAACTGGTATCCGGCTTTGGATTGGGCGAAGATGAGGACTCGTCGCACGTGATTGAACAATCCTCGGAGCCGAGCGCGGGCGGAAAGAATCTCAGTCAGAGCGAAATAGAGCATTTGCTGGCGCAACAGGCGATGTCGGGCGGCGCGGCGGCAAGTCCGGCTCCGGCGGCGGGATCTTCCGGCGGCACGATGAGTCAGGAAGAGATCGAGCGCATGATGGCCGGGATGTCCGGCGGCGCGGCGGCTCCGGCGCAGCCCGCCCAGACGCCTCCGCCCGCGCAAGTCCCCGGACAGATGCCGTATTATCCCTATCCGGTCGGACCGGACGGACAGCCGATGGCGTATCCGTACCCGCCGTATCCGTGGCCGGCGGCGCCGCGGGCGGAACGCCGTCCGGCGGATCAGAAAGTGATCCAGACTTCCCCGCCGCCTATGCCCAGACTGGAGGACGGCACGGAATTAAATATGGAAGAAGCCCAGAATCTGGATTTGATCATGGGCGTTCCGCTGGAAATCGCCGTGGAAATCGGACGGACCCGGAAAAAAGTGCAGGAGATTTTATCTCTGTCGAAAGGCTCTCTGGTGGTGCTGGATAAGCTGGCGGGCGATCAGGTGGATATTTACGTCAACAGCAAATTGATCGCCAAAGGCGACGTGGTCGTGATTGACGATAATTTCGGCATCCGGATCACGGAAATCATGAAGAGACCCGGTCTGGAAGATCTGCTGTAATTGCTGATAATTTCGTTCATAATTTCATCTGTGAATTGGATAATATATAAATTGATTTGCCCCGCCGCGAATGATATAATTATAAAATGATTTTGTTGTGATGAAATCAAGATATTAATATTTCAGGCGGGACAGTGGAAATAGATGCAACCGCGCGATACGTGAAAACCAAAACGCAAGCAATCAAGAATCAAAAAAATCTGAATTTCTGAAATTTCTGAAAACAAGGAAAGGACGATGCTGGAATGGCAAAAATTTTAATGGCTGACGACGCGGCTTTCATGAGAAAAGTCATAAAAGACACGTTAAGCAAAAACGGCTTTACGGATTTATATGAAGCCGTGGACGGCGCGGACGCCGTGGCGAAATTCGACGAGGTAAATCCTGATCTGGTGATTCTGGATATTACAATGCCGAACATGGACGGGCTGGAAGCGCTGAAAGCGATCAAGGCCAAGAATCCCAACGCCAACTGCATTATGTGTTCGGCGATGGGACAGGAAGCCATGGTTATGGACGCGATTAAATCCGGCGCGAAAGATTTTATTGTCAAACCGTTCAAGCCGGACCGGATTATGAAAACCGTCACGACGATTCTGGGCAATCCGTAACGGCGGTTCATGAGTGATTATAATCATATAACATTTCTGGCCGCCGGGACCCCGGGCGTGTCGCGCGGAAGCGGCTTGGTTTCCCTGCTCGGAATGCTGGCGGCGACGATATTGATTTTATATCTGGCGTGGCGGGCGTCCCGGTGGATCGCCGCGCGCGGCGTCCCGTCCGGCGCGGGCATGGGCTGGCTGTCGGCTGATTTTTTCCGGTCCGGCGCGGCGGAAAATTTCCGGGTATTATATCAAATCCCGCTGGGCCGGACGGAGCGTTTAATATTATTACAGGCGGGCGCGGCCTATTGCTGTCTGCTCGGCGTGACGGAATCCCGGATCACGCTTTTGAAAGAATGGACCGGGGACGACGCGGACGCGTGGGCGCGGGCGTTTCCGGTTCAGGAAACATCCGGTCCGGCGTTCACGGATATTTTAAAAGATCTGACGGGCCGCGCCGGGAAAAAATCGAAATCATGAAAACAGCCCCCGTCGTGGAGCGGCGGGGGATGGCGGAATTATATATAATATATATAAATTATATAATTATATTATAATAATATTAATAATATATAATTAATAATATATAAATAGTATTGATAAAATTAAGGATTTATCTCCATGACTTCCATGACTGACGGCATTGTGAATATTAACGGCGATAATATTCAGACGCTGGAAATTATTTTCCTGATGGCCATGTTTACCCTCCTGCCCTCGGCGGTGGTACTCATGACATCGTTTACGCGCTATATTATTTCCCTGTCGTTTCTGCGGAACGCGATGGGGACCCAGCAGACCCCGCCCAATATGGTGCTTGTGGGGCTGGCGCTGTTTTTGACGATGTTTACGATGGCTCCCGTGTTGGAACAGATCAGCGAGCCATATGAATTATATACGAATGAGGAAATTGATCAGGCGGAATTTCTGGAACAGGCGCAAATTCCGTTGAAGCGTTTTATGATTAAAAATACGGATACTTCGTCCATACGGCTGTTTTATGAACTGGACTCGGATCGTAACAAGCCGGCGTTTCCCGCCAATGAGGATGAGGCGGTGGAAAATTTATCTATGGCGATTGTGATTCCCGCGTTCGCCACAAGCGAATTAAAGCGGGCGTTTGAGATCGGATTATATTTATATATCCCGTTTTTGCTGGTGGATATTATCGTATCCACTACGCTGATGTCTATGGGAATGATTATGCTCCCGCCGTCGATGATTTCAACGCCGTTTAAATTATTATTATTTATTTCCCTGAACGGCTGGGAATTGTTCTTCTCCACATTGGTTAGGGGCTTCCGGTAGAGAGATAAAATATATAAAATCTTGCTATATTTAAATGAGGTTATAAAATGAACGCGGAACAGCTTGCCGTGATATTTCAGGACGCCGTGAACGTGGCGATCCGGCTGGGCGGGCCGATTTTGCTGTTATGTATGCTCGTCGGCGTCGTCGTGGCGATTTTACAGGCCGTCACGCAGATTCACGAACAGTCGATTTCGTTTGTATTAAAATTAATCGTCGTGATTGTGTTCATGCTGCTTGGCGGAAACTGGATGCTTCGGACGCTTCAGGAATACGCGCTGGAACTGTTTGACATGATGGTGTAAGATAATAATATAAAATATAAAATATTATGTTTAACTGGGGCGGCTTTACGCTGTTGTTATATATTATCATGCGGATTTCCGGTCTGGTTCTGTTCAGCCCCATACTGGGACGGAACGGCGTGCCGTCTTATTTTCGGACCGGATTGATTTTAGTATTATCTTTTTCCGTGTACGCCGCGACCGGACAGGAAGTGACGCCGCCGGTCACGCTTTTGGAACTCAGCGTCCGGCTGGTATCGGAAATGAGCGTCGGATTCGCGCTCGGCATGGTGACGCGCCTGTTTTTTTATATCCCGGAACAGGCGGGCGAAATTCTGGACACGCAGATGGGAATGTCCATGGCGCGGTCATATGATCCCGGCTCTCAGAGCAATATCACGGTGACGGCGAATTTGTTAAATTTATTAATGACGCTGTTGTTTTTCGCCGCGAACGGGCATTTGACGCTGATGCGCTTGATATTCACATCCGGGGAAGTGATTCCGTTCGGAGCGGCGGCGCCGGGGCCTTTGGCGGCGGAGCGCGTGATTGAGTTGTTCACGGAATGCGTATTATTATCCGTCAAGCTCAGTCTGCCGATACTGGGCGCGGAATTGCTGGGACAGGTCGGCATGGGCGTTTTGATGAAAGCCATTCCGCAGATCAACGTGTTCGCGATTAATATCGAATTAAAAGTCATTGTCGGAATGGTTATGCTGTTATTATTGATCCAGCCCATGAGCGAATTTTTGTTGGAAGCGGAATCGCTGATGCTGGGGGCTATGCGGGATATTCTGCCGCTGATGGCGGGAAGTTAAAATATAAATTTTTGGCCGCGAAGGTGGTGGTGACGGCATGGGCGGCGATGATTCCAAAACCGAGAAGGCTACACCAAAAAAGCGACGGGACGAACGCAAAAAAGGCAATGTGTTTTTAAGCCAAGACGCGGTGGCGGTGGCGTCTTTATTCGGAAGCGTGATGATCCTGCGCGCGACGTTCGCGGGCGCGGCGGAAGCGCTGGGCGTTTTTATGATTTATTGCCTGTCGCTGATTGGCGGCGGCGCGGACGCCCTGCCGTCATCGGTAACGCCGCCGACGGTCATGCCCGGCGCGCTGGCGGCTACGGCGCTGAATCAAAATATGCTGATCCAGTGCGTGATTTTATTGGCGCGGATCGCGGGACCGTTTCTGGCGGCGGCGATTTTGTTGTCTGTGGCGGCGACGTTCGCGCAGACAAGAATGTTGGTCAGCGCGGAATTAATCAAGCCGAAATTTGAGAAAATCAATCCGTTGAAGGGCTTTCAGCGTTTATTTTCATTGCGGAGCGTCGTGGACGCGGTAAAAAATTTATTAAAAGTAATTATATTATTATATTTAATTTATACGAGTTTACGGGATTTAATCGGCGTTTCGCAAAGATATTTATACGCGGATATTACAGGCGCGTCGCGGCATTTATTCGCGGCGATTTTCGCGATGTTATTGCGCGTGATTCTGGCGTTTTTTGTTCTTGCCGTCGCGGATTTCGCCTATCAATGGTGGGATTACGAACGGCAGATGAGAATGTCGAAAGAGGAAATCAAAGAAGAGTATAAACAGACGGAAGGCAATCCGCAAATTAA
>CAJOQY010000246.1 GCA_905236835.1 uncultured Oscillibacter sp.
GAATATATTATCCATGCTGACGCTGGATGTCGCCCGCTATGACAACGGCTCTATAGACGGGCTTCTGCGCGCGTTCCGGCATTTATCCAGCGAGGGCGTCTTCCCGAGTGAATTGGGCAAATTATCCGACGAGGAAATTTTAAGGCTTCTGCGAGACGCCGAATACGCCGGGGCGTCGCGGGGCAACGCGTTCGCCGATAGGCTGGCGCAATTGACCAATCATGCCCTTCAGGGACAGGGCGGGGCCGCCGCTCAAGAGGCGTTTCATAATATTCTGGCGTCGCTTTTAATCAATGAAAGCGTATATATGCCGTTAAGCCACGCGATGATCCCGTTGGATTGGAACGGCAACAAAATGTTTTCTGAAATCTGGGTGGATCCGGACGCGGAAAACGGTCAAAACGGCGGCGGGGCGTCACAGCCGGTCACGCGCGTTTTAATTAAATTAGATATAGAATCCCTTGGCGCGTTTGATTTGTTATTCAATCTGCGCGGCGAGACCGTCTCCGTCAGCGCGGCGTGTCCGAGGAGCGTGGCGCCGTTCGCGTCACAGGTGTCTCAGGCGCTGACGACGATTCTGACCCGAAACGGCTTTCAGGCCGAATCCGTCAGCGTCGCCGAGATGAAACGCCCCGTGACCATCTCCGAGGCGTTTCCGAAGATTTATAAAAACATGAGCGGAATCAACGTGAAAGTATAATATTAATATTTAATTTTTATTGATTAATTTTAAAATTTTAATTTTGCTTTTGTAATCACGTTGTAATTTGCCTTCCGGGGCGTTTTATGATATAATATAAAAAATAAAAAATAAATTCAAAGAGAATCGCGCGGAAAGGAAGGTGCGGCGATGCCAAGACCGTCAAGACGGGCGGTGGCTCTGCAATACGGGCCGGATGACGCGGCTCCGGTGGTAGTGGCCTCCGGCATGGGCTATCTGGCGGAAAAAATCGTGGATGTGGCGCAGGAAAACGGCGTCCCCGTATACGAGGACGATTCGCTCGCCACGATTCTGACGCAGTTGAATCTGGGACAGGAAGTCCCCCCGGAATTGTATCAGGCGATTGTGGAAATTTACGCGTATTTTTTGAATTTCGACCCGTCGAACCGCGAGACGCATGAAACGCGCGGAACGGCGTCGAATCACGCGCCGCCGCGCCCGGATGAGACGCCGGAACAGACAGCCGGTCCGGAGGCCGGGATATAATTAAAATATAATAATTAATTAAAATATAATAATTAATAAATAAAAATTATAAATCGGAGCGATTGGACGCTTATGGAAAGGGGTGTGCGAAATGGGAATTTTCAGACGGAACCGGAAATCCTGTCGGCCTGTTTATATGCTTTTGGACCGCGATTCCCATGTTTTGGCCAAGTGCGAACGCATGGATCAGGATGATGACCCGAATCCGAAATTCCGGATCACGGACGGGCGCGTCAACCGCGTGGAAATATCGGAAGTGGTGCAGGCCGTCCCGCCGGGGGACCCGGACGGGGCCGCCGGGGAAGCCGTGATCGGCAGAGTCGTTTCCCGGCAGGGAAATTTAATCACGCTGGAATACCTGCGCGAGAGCGGATCCATGCTGCGCCGCCATTTCCGCGTGCCGGTGGCGTTCGAGAGTTATATTTATCAGTCCGGCGGCGGACGGGAAGCCATGCGCTCGGCGGATTTAAGCTGCGGGGGAATCGCGTTTTATTCCGGCGCGCCTCTGGATGTCGGCGGCGTGACGGAGATTGTGATTCCCGTCACGGCCCCGGAGCCGCTGATCGTATCCTGTCATGTGCTGAGAGCCGTACCCGTTCAGGAAGCCGTTTTCAAATTCGGGGCGCGGTTCGCGGATTTGATTCACGACGAGGAAGCGGCCATTCAGGAAGCCGTTTTCCGGATTCAAATGGAAGCTATCCAAATGGCGCGGCAAAACGAGATATAAAATTTATAAAATTTTTGATTTTGATAAAAATTAATTAAAATTTAATAAAAAATAAAATCAGAAAGAGAGAGGATGATGCCTGAGATGCGCGGGATGAGAAAAACCGGCGAACGGCTGATCGCGCTGTTGCTGGCGGTGTGGATGATATTGCCTATGTTTCCGGCGTTTCCGCCGGGGGACGGACGGCGTAATATTTTGACGGCTTCCGCCGCCGCCTCGGATGAGGCCGTGGCGAAAATCATGGAATGGGGCGTGGCGAACGGCTATTCCGACGGACAGTTCCATCCGGAACGGCTGGTCACGCGCGCGCAGTTCTGCGCCATGATTAACCGCGCTTACGGCTATCGGGAGATGTTTTCCGGCGATCTGCCGTTCCGGGACGTACAGCCGACAGCGTGGTATTATGATGATATTTCAATTGCCTATCAAATGGGCTATTTCACGGGCGTGAGCAATAACGCGGCCAATCCGGAGGGCTATCTGTCCAGACAGCAGGCCATGACGTTATTGGCGAAAAATTTAAGATTAGATTCCGTTCCGGGCGAAGTCACGGAATTCATAGACGGAAATCGCTTCGCCAATTATGCCAAAGGCTATGTCAAGGCCGCAGTGGAACACGGTTTAATCGCCGGTTACGCCGACGGGACTTTCAGGCCGGAAGAAAATATCACGCGCGGCGCGATGGCGATTTTATTATATCGCGCGCTGGGAAATCTCGTCAACGAATCCGGCGTTTATGATCTTGGCGACACGTTCGGCAATGTGACGGTTTCCGTCCCGAATACGACGCTGAGAAACGGCGCGATCGCCGGAAATTTATATATCACGGGCGGCCTTGGGCTTGGCAACGTCGGGATGGAAAATGTCCGGGTGCTGGGTGATATTATCGTCGCCGGAACGGGCGTGAGCGAAACCGGCGCGGAAAGCGTGGTCCTGCGCAACGTCGAGGCCGATCAGCTTCAAATCGATTCTTTGACGGGGCAATATTTATCTTTGAGATCCGAGGGTACGACTTCGATTAAAAACACGACCGTCCGTTCGGACGCTTATATTCAAGACCGCACGCCGACCGGACAGGGATTGTTAAATATCAATCTGGAAGGCGAACAGGACAACACGTTTACGCTGTCCGGCAATATCGAGACGGTATCCGACAAAACGCCCGGATCGTCGCTCATCGTCGCGGACGGGACGATTCAGAATCTGACGATTCATGAGGAAGGCGCGGGATCCAGTCTGCGCGTGGATAATAACACAACCGTCAAGCAATTAAATCTTGACACGGCTGTCCCCGTCACGGGCGACGGCGATATAGCGTCCGTGAATATCAATACTGATGGGACAAACGCCGCCATGCTGCCCGATACCGTCGCGATCCGTCCCGGCATCGTCTCCCGCGTGTCCGGACAGACTATGACGGCGACGCAGGCGCAGGAGACATCCGATGATCCGAGATTATTGGCGGGCTATCCCCGCGCCATCAATATCGCCCCGACAACCTGCACGGCGCTGTTTTCGACGAATAAAGCCGGAACGGTCTATTGGGCCGTGACATCCGTGACGGACGGCTCTGTGACGGATGATTTGTTGATCAATCCGCCGGTATACGGCTCCCCGACGCTGGCGCACGGCAACACCAGAATCGCGTCGTCCAACACCGAGGCGCGCGTGGCTGTCGCGAGATTAACCGCCGGCGGCGCGTATTATTTATCAGCCGTCTTGGTCGACGCGCGCGGCACGAGAAGCCCCGTCAAAGTCGCGTCGTTCTCCACGCCGGACGGCACTGTCCCCGCGTTCAACGCCGGGTATCCCGCCATCAGCGCCGATACGTATGATCGCAACTCCGTCGCGATTGACAGATACAGCGCGCAAGTGATCGTGATGGCCAATAAAAACTGTATGCTTTACTGGGCGTTATATAATCAAGGCAGCGCCACTCCCACGGGCGGCGATTTCCGCTCCGGCTCGCTGTCCGGCTCCATCGCCAGCGGCGTACAGCCTTTGACGAGAAGTTATCCGTCTCTGGTGCAATTGACCGGACTGACCGAACTGACGGATTATGATGTCTATTTATGGCTGACGGACGCCGATTTCGCCCAGAGTTCTTCCGTGAGAAAATTGACGTTCAAGACCGTGGACGGCACCCCGCCGGTATTTCTCGCGGATCTGAGCGTCACAGCCGTCCGCGCCACGTCTCTGGCGCTGACGACGACCGTCAACGAAAACGCCACGATTTTCTGGGTCGCCGTGCTGGCCGGGGCCGATTATCCCAAGCCGCAGACCGGCAGTTCCGTCGTCACGGAAGAATACGCGCGCCTGCAAATCTCATCCGGCATGAACGGCGTCAAATCCGGCTCCGTCAACGCCCGCGCCAATACGCCCGTGAACATCAACGTCTCCGGCTTACAGGCGCAGACGGCTTATGACATCTGGTATATCGCGCGCGACGCGGCGGGCAATTATTCTTATTATCCGCCGGGGGATCTGGATAATCCCAATGATCCCAATAACCCGCGCCGCGTGTGCATGATTACGGCGAACACGCTGGATAATATTCCGCCGACGGCGGTTCAGGAATTCACGCGCTATCCCGAGGGCGCGCCGGAAAGTCCATACGCCGACAGCGGAATCCGGATCGTATTTTCCGAGGGCGTCCAGCGCGCGTCCACGGATGAGCGTTTAATTGATTTATATCGCAATATTACCGCCGCCGGCACGACGACGGACCGCGCCGCCGCGCGCGAGGCCCTCGCCGACTGTCTGCGCAATACGATTAAATTATATGACCGCACCAATCCCGGACTGCCCGTCCAAGTCCAAGAACGCACCCGGGATAACGAAAATATTATCGAAAACTGGGTGATTGACTACCGCAACGCGCAAGTTCTCACGGAAGACACCCGGACGGTCGTCTACTTCCCGACGATCATCGAACGCGCGGGAGAGCGTACAAGCGCGTTAAGATTAAGCTCCGGCGTTTCGTATTATTTCACGATTGAGGATATAGCCGATATTTCCAGCGCGCAGAATCAAATGCCCGTCACGCGCCTTGACAGATTCCGCACGATTTCGGCTCAAGTCGCCTTACAGGCGCTCAGCCTGCCGAATACCAGCTATCCCGAGGGCGTCAGCGATATTGACATGACATTCTCCATGACGCCGCTGTCCACATCCACCGCCGACCGGACAACGACATGGGATATGCTGATCTGGTCCGACACGTCCTGCAAATACGAGCTTTATACCCGCAGCCGCCCCGCGGAGGCGACTTCTTATGACAGACCGTGGCGGCGCGTCGAAAATCCCGGCGATCCGGCCAATACCGGCGTCGGAAGCGTGACGATTCCATCCAGACGGCAGATTTTCGGACAGTCGCTGCATTTTAATTTATACCGCTACGGCGTCGGCGAAACGCCCAATTTAACCGACTTGGAAGATGGTCGCGTGTATGAATACGCCATTCATTTTTTGGAAGTCAACGGCGACCCGGAACGCACCGGATGGAGTCAGGAAGTGCATTTTAATATTTCCGTCGTCGCCGGTTCGTCCATTGAATTAGGCAACCTCGCCGCCAATATCACGGAAGAACGGTTCGCCGAGGCCAAAGCCCAAGAAACCGTTCAGGAACTCAGCACGCCGGATAATCTGGGCTTCCGCCTCACGCGCGCCTTTTTGGACACCGTCGCGCCAAGTTTCTCATCCGGACGGCCTATTTTCGATCCCGGCGACACGACGGTTGAAATGCGTCTGCAATTGAACCGCTCCGGCATGATCTTTTATGCCCTCGCCCCCGCCGACGGGACCATTACCACCCGCGACATGGAAGGCCTCGTCGTCGACTGGAATCGAAAAGACGACATCCCCACATCCGGAAGCGATATTAAATTAGACGCGTCCGGCAACGAAATCCGCGATGAGGAGGGCAATTCCATTCCGCTCGCGCCTTTCTATGTCTCCGTCCCGCCGTATCTTGAAATCGTCAACCCCGAATACGACAACCCGGAGATTATCACCGGCAACACGGCCATTACGTCCGGCTCCGTTACCATCACGGCGCGCGGCTTAATCCCCGAAACGGATTATTTCGCCTATTTCGTCACGCGCGGCACCGGTCAGACGTATTCGCCCAACGTCCAGATTTTCAGATTTACCACAACCGAAGTCCAGCGGCCCGTGATTACACTGGATCTCGCCAATCCCATTGTCAACGTCGGCGTCAACCGGGAATCCGAAGTCGATTTCATGGTCGCCAATTATAACTCCGCCGCCCTGAGCAATCTGCTCAGCCGCGAATTCTGGAACAACGATCCCACAGGCGACGCGGATCCGCCCGCCGCCTATCGCAATTACGCCACCATCGGAAACGTCTTGCAGGCAATGGCCACCAATCTTTCCAGTACCGACAGCGGCGGCGAAGGATCCGTATTCGACAAATACGCCACCCAGACTTTTAAAGACCAAGTCGCCGAATATATCCGCGCGTCGTCATCCAATACCGCCGGGACCATCATCGGCGTGGGACACGGCGTGGAAATCCAGCCCGGCGCGCGTTACGTCGTGGACGCCAGCAATTATCCCATGTCCGAGCGCGCGCAATACGCCTTCCTCGCCGTCGGACGAAGCCCGTCCGGATCCGGCGACGCCTTCCGCGCCATTTACCCCCTCAGCCTTGTGGACAGCGACGCCCCCAAAGTCACCGCCGTCGAATCCACATTAAATATGGACGTTGTGGACGGCGAAGTCGGCAGCACCTGCTCCGGGCGCGTTTCTTTGACCTTCAACGAATATCTCTATCACAGCGACGACTCCACATCCCCGCCGACATTGCAGCAGGTTGACCGCGGAACCATCATCGCCACCAGCCGACAGCCCGGCGGAGAATACGAAAATTTCATCAGCATAGGCTCCTTGATCCAGAGTGAATCCAATACTTCCGAAGTCGGCCTTATGCTCCTTGACAGCGAAGTCGGCCACCAGACCCTGACAATAGATTTCGCGTTCGATCACGCCCAGAACGGCGCGTTCATCACGTTTACCACGGATATTTGCGACCAGTACAGCAACGTCAGATCATCGCCGCTGACCGTCCGCGTCAATATCCAGCGCGTCCGCACGATTGTCGATGTCAGCCCGGAAACCGGCGACCCGATTTACGGCTATATCTCCACGCCGCTGATCGAAATCACATCCGATTGGGACGCCAGAACCACACAGGCGACATGAGTTTTTACGATCCGAAAGCCCCCCTTCTTAAAAGGGGGGCGGCGGCGCGTTGGCCGTCCGCCAAGGACCCGCCGGGTGGAGTTTTCCTCGCGTGTATGATATTATTTTTATGCGCGTTTCCCCTGTCCGCCCGCGCCGCCGGTTTGAATTTTGATTATCAATTCCAGAACGCTGAAAATATTTCATCGGCGTTCTGCGCCGCGTATAATATAAACCATCAACTTGAATCTATTGTCCCGCTGGATATAAACGCTTCAAGCGCGTGGATTCCGTGTGATGATCCAAATCTGATTGATTATTTAAAAATTTTCACGCTGGATGCGAATTCCCGTCCCCTTGCCCCCGCGCGCGTGATTGATCATTCCCCGCAATCAGATCATAATACCGCGCGTATTATTCAATTAAACTTTCAAAATCCCGTAATAACCATCTCATGCAATCATGAATCCGAAATTGATTATATTCTTGTCAAATACAATTCCGCGATTTATCACAGCTTGTTCAATCGCGATTTCTGGAACGCCGCCGCGACGGATGATCTTCAACCGCCGTCCGAATATCCGCAATATTATCAAATTAAAAATATTTTACAGGCTTTGATGACAAGCGTCGATATTCAGGACGGCGGCGGATTGGGATCCGTATTCGATAAATACGCCGCTTTCACCCGCAAACAACAAATCGCCGCCTATATCCGGCAAACTTCAGCCGACAGCGCCGGAAATATCATCGGCGCGGGACACGGGATTTTGATTCAACCCGGCGAATATTATCCCATTGACTTGGGCTTATATCCCATGGACGAAAACGCGAAATATATTTTTCTCGCCGTCGGACGCGCGCCGTCCGGGAATCAGGACGCGTTTCGCGCCGTCTATCCCGTTCTGCCGCCGGATAAAACCCCGCCCGGCTCCAACGGCGTACAGTCCGGATTAAACATGGATATTATCAACGGCGAACTGGCCGACACCTGTTCCGGACGCGTTTCTTTGACATTCAACGAATATTTATATTATTATCATTCATCATCCAATCCGCCCGCGATTCAGCCGGTTGACCGGGGTCCCGTCGATTCCCCCGACAGACAATTTAATTTTATCAGCGTCGGGAATCTCATCCAATCCTGTTCCGATGATTCCAAAATCAATCTCGTTCTCCGGGAAGATTTGACGAATCAGCGTACTGTCACGATAGATTTAAATTTCCAACACGCGAAAAACGGGGAATTTATCACATTCAATCCCAATTTATGCGATCAGTTCGGCAATACGCGCTCCGTCCCTTTGACCGTCCGCGTCAGTCTCCGGCGCGTCCGCACGATTATAGATATAAATCCCGAAACCGGCGATCCGATTTATTCTTGGATTTTAACGCCGGTCGTCGAAATTACCCCAGAATGGGACGGAAGAATATAAAAATATAATAAAATATAAAATAAAGCCCCTCCGCCGCCGCCCCCCGGCGGGGGAGGGGTTTTCCGTTTCAATCTAAATCTAAAATTCAATTTTAATCTAAATCTAATCTAATTTATCTAAAATGAAAGGGTGCTTTTATGCGAAAAATACGAAAAAGAGACGAATTCCGGCGCGGCTTCCGGACTGTCCGGCGCGTGCTTTTGATTTTATTGATTTTACTTGCCGCCGTCTCGCCCGCGCCCGCCCGCGCCTCCGCCCTGACTTTGACCCTCTCCCACAGCAATTTGACACTCAAACCCGGCGAAAGCATTCAGCTTACCGCCGAATCCAATATTAATTACGATTTTCTCTCTTGGAGCGTGGAGGATGAGAATATCGCCCAAATCTCGTCCGATTCCGGGAGCGCGATCACAGTCACGGCGATCAGTCCCGGCCTGACGCGCGTCCACGCGTGGATCGGCAGCGGCTTTTCCGAAATATGTACGGTCGCCGTCTCCGGAATTATATTAAATCCCGATTCCCTTTCGCTGTACGCCGACGGAAGCGCGAATATCCGTCTGGAACGCTACGGCGCGGCGGAATCCGTGGGCGTATGGAACTGGAACAGCGATCAAAGCCGCGTGGCGTCCGTCGCGCGCGCGGACAACGGCGCCATTGTCACCGCCGTCTCCCCCGGCTCGGCTGTTATCACCTGTTCCGGCGGCGGCTTCTCCGCGTCCTGCCCCGTGACGGTATCCCATCGCTACGGTACGCCCATCACGGGCGGCTATCTGCGCGCCGGAAGCGACGCCGTAAATCTTACCTACTGGTTTCGCGACACGGCTGTTACAGCCGCTTCCACCCTCTGCGCTTTATATGACGCCGCCGGACAGCTGTTCAATACCATCCGCCTGTCCGACAGCGACCCGGATTCCGACGCCTCCGGCGCGTATCAATCCCCATTGACGGTTTCGATTCCCTGCGATCCGGAAAATATTTCTTCCGCTAAATTATTCTCTCTCGATGACAGCGGCGTCCCGCTCTCGCCCGCAAGCGTCCTCGCCCCGCCGTCCGACGGCGTCGCCCCGAATTTCATCTCCGGCTATCCCACGCAGCCGATTATTTCGTTTGATAAAAATTCATCTGATCTCGACCGCTGTATTGTCCGCGTCGATGTCGCGGCGGACAGAACCTGTCAGCTTTTCTGGGCCGTCTATCCCGCCTCTTCCACGCGGACCCCGACAGCCGCCCTGTTTCAATCCGGCAATCTGCCGGAAAGCGTAAAAAATGATCAATATTCGCTCGCGCGCGGCGAAAATTACACGATTGAAATCACGGGGCTTCAAGAACTGACGGGATATGCCCTCTGGATATGGCTTTCCACGCCGGATTTTTCCGCCGGATCCACAATGCGCAGAATCCCCGTGACAACCGGCGACGCGACCCCGCCGGCCTTCCTGTCCTATCCCACGCTCACCGAGGCGCGCGCCAACGCGCTCGCGTTTTCGTTTACGCTCAGTGAGGACGCGTCTCTCTACTGGGCCGTCGTCCTGTCCGGAAACAATTTCCCCGCGTCCAATACCGGGACCGGCTTCCCATCCGCTGATTCCGCCATCCGACAGATCATCAACGGCACGGACGCAATCAATCATGGCCGTGTTCGCGCGCGCGCCAATACCCCGGAACAGCTGGCCGTGTCCGGACTGCGACCGGAAAACGAATATGACATCTGGTTTATCGCCGAGGATTCCAGCGGCAATTTCTCGGACTATCCCGCCGGGAATCCCAACAACCCGGACGATCCCACCAGCCCCCGGAAAACCTGCTGCGTGACCGAGTCCACGCTTGACACCGCCGCCCCCACCGTCGCGCAGGAATTCACACATTATCTCATCAACGAACCCAATACGCCTTATTGCGATACAAGCGTTCAATTGATTTTCAGCGAACCTGTCCGCCTGACTTCCACCGGCGCGACGCTGGCCGATTTATACGCCGCCGTCACGGACGCCGCGTCCGAAACCGAACGCGCTTCCGCCCGCGATCTGCTCGCCGATGCCCTGCGCGAAAACGTGGTTCTCCATGTCCATGACATATCCAATTCCGCCCGGTCTTCCCCGGCCCCGGAACGCAATTCATCCAATCAGGAAAGCACGGACACCGGCATCGAATCATGGGCGATTGATTACCGTTTCGCGACCGTCGCTTCCGAGGGCAAAAAAATGATCTTAACTTTCCCGACCACGTCCGAACAGGGCGACGCGAAAACCAGCGCGCTGGCCCTTGACGCCGGTCTGACTTATCATTTTGAGATCTCCGGATTTTCCGATCTTTCCGAAAACGCCAACCGTATGTTGGCAACCCGTCTGAATAATTTTACCACCGTCCCGCCGAAAGCCGAATTAAAACGCCTCGCGCTCCGGGCGTCCGCTTATCCCGCCAATGTCGATACGATTGATTTGGCGTTTTCCGTCTCGCCCGTGTCCACGTCCCACGCCGATCTTGATTATTGGGATCTATTCTTGTGGTCCGATGTTTCCGCCGAATATGAAGTCTATACCAGAAGCCGCCCGGCGGATTCCGGCGTTTATGATTTCCCGTGGCGTTTGACGCAAAACAGCGACGGAGACGGCGGCAATACGGAAGTGACTGTCCCCTCCGGCGTCGATTTCTTCGGGCGCAGTCTGCATTATCACATCCAGCGATTGCGTGAAAGCGAACTGCCCGCCCTGTCACAGCTCAAAGACAACCGCGTTTATGAATACGCGATCCGTTTTCTTAGATTAAATGGGAGCGACAACCGCGCGTCATGGAGTCAGGAAGTCAATTTCCGGGTTTCCGTCGTCCGGGGAGAGTTTTCCGACATCTGGAATCTCGCCGCCGATCTGACGCCCGATAAATTCAATACCGCCGAACGCGCCGGAAATATCGTCGACATCAGCGACCCGGATGATTTTAAATTTATTCTCACGCGTAATTTCGTCGATACCGAACCGCCGGAATTTTCCGCCGGACGACCGCTGTTCACGCCATCAGATACCTCCGTAAGCGTGAAATTATTATTAAACCGCGCCGGAACGGTCTATTACTGCGCCGCGCCCGCCGACGGCTCCCTTGCTATGCTGGACGAAAGCGGTCAGATTTTGACTATGGCAAGAAAAGACGAAATCCCCACCAGCGGCGGCGCGTCGGATTTAATCCCATTAAAACTCTCCTCCCCCGCCTTCCGCGATGTCGTCAGCGGACGCTATCAGGACGAATCCGAGGGCATAGTATCCGGCTCCGTCACAACTTCCAGCGGCATGGCGACAGCCGTGATTGATAACTTGCTCCCCAATCGCGATTATTTGATCTGCTTCGTTCTCCGGGGCGTCAGCGCGGTCTATACGCCATACGCCCAAGTCTTCAGATTCACTACGACGGAGGCCGTCCCGCCGGTATTGTCCGGAATCGTGCGAAATCCTTCGGCTGTCCTGACTTCCAGCCGCGCCGCGTCCCTGCATTACGCGCTGATCGATCCCTCCGGCGTCCAGATGTTTTCACAGACTTTCTGGAACAATACGCCCACCGGCAACCGCCCTCCCGCTTATGACGTTTACGGCAATATTTCCAGCGTTTTGGAGGCCATGTCCGTGAATACGATTGATTCCGAGGCGTCCGTGTTTGATATTTACGCGACGCAGACGTTCAAAGACCAAGTCGCCGCCTATCTCCAATCCGCCGCCGCGGGACGCTATATTCTCGGCGTCGGCCATGAGATCAATCTGCGCGCCGGTGAAAAATATTCCATAGACTGCTCCGCCTTTTCTATGGCGGACGGTACGCAATACGCTCTGGCCGCCTTGGCCATGAACGCCACCGGACGTTCTTTCCGCGTTCTGACGCCGATCTCCCAGCCCAGTAAAGACCCGCTTATGATCACGGCGATTACAAACGCCATGAAAGTGGACGAACAGAACGGCGCGCAGTTAGATACCTGTTCCGGAAGCGTCACGCTGCGTTTTGATAAAACCCTTTGGTATCTGGATGAAAATACAGATCCGATCTCCCGCGTTCAGGTCGATTTGGGCCCCGTATCCAGCCCATACCGCGCCAGCTTCCCGAATTTTATCGGCATCGGCGAATTGATCGCCAATGAAACCGCCGGAAAGGTCAGCCTGCCGGGAAAAGACAATCAGGTTGGCCGTAGCACATCCGAACTCGTGATTGAGTTTACCCACGCCAAACAGGGCGATTTTATCACGTTTGTCACGGAACTCTGCGACGCGGACGGCAATATCCATGAAGAGCCTCTGACAGTCAGCGTAGATATTTATGAAGGCACCGTGAAATCCCCGCTGGTGAATATCACCGGATCATGGAACGCGCGCGCCTCTTCCTGACGCTTGATGAAAATCAATATTTAATCAAAAACCAAAAATCGCGCCGCTCCGTAATATTCATACGGGCGGCGCGTGATCTTTCGGATTGAAATATTATCATAAAACGCGTTTGTTTTCGCTTGGGATTCTCTGTCTTGAATTTATATCTAAAAAGGACAAAAGCTCCTTATTTCGCGTACTCCACGACCTTCGTTTCCCGCAGGACATGAACTTTGATCTGGCCGGGGTACTCCATTTCAGTTTCAATTTTTTTGGCGAGATTGCGGGCCATAATGACCATTTCATCCTCGCTGACCTGTTCCGGCTTGACCATGACGCGGACTTCCCGCCCCGCTTGTATGGCATAGGCTTTGTCCACGCCCGGATAGGACCGGCTGATGGCTTCCAACTGTTCCAGACGCTTAATGTAATTTTCCAGATTCTCACGCCGCGCGCCGGGACGGGCCGCCGAAATCGCGTCCGCCGCCTGCACCAGACAGGCAATGACTGTACGCGGCTCTATATCGTTGTGATGGGCTTCTATCGCGTGTATGACATCCTCTTTTTCACGGTACTTGCGGGCGAATTCCACGCCAAGCTGGACATGCGTGCCTTCCATTTCGTGATCGACGGCCTTGCCGAGATCATGCAACAAACCGGCGCGTTTGGCTGTCTGGACATCGACGCCCAAATCCGCCGCCATCATGCCGGACAATCTGCTGACTTCAATCGAATGCTGTAAAATATTCTGGCCGTAACTGGTGCGATAATGCAATCGGCCCAGCATCCGGACCAGTTCCGGGTGTAGATTTCTTATCCCGCATTCAAATACCGCCCGTTCGCCTTCTGATTTAATCGTCGCCTCGACTTCGCGTTTGGCTTTCTCGACCATTTCTTCTATATGCGTCGGATGAATCCGCCCGTCGGAGATTAATTTTTCCAGC
>CAJOQY010000247.1 GCA_905236835.1 uncultured Oscillibacter sp.
GCGGCGTAGCCGTGACCGTCCCGACGTGGATTCCCGAAAACTGCATCCAGTGCAACCAGTGCGCCTATGTCTGCCCCCACGCGACAATCCGTCCGTTCGCGTTAAACGCCGACGAGGCCGCGAAAGCCCCCGCGTCCGCCAAAATGGTTGACATGAACGGCAAGAAAGAATGTAAATTCGCCATGACGGCTTCGCCGCTGGACTGCATGGGCTGCGGCGTCTGCGTCGGCATCTGCCCCGGAAAGAAAGGCAATAAAGCCCTTAAAATGGCCCCGCAGGAGCGGGAACTGCCTCAGCAGGATATGTTCAATTACTGCGTGGCCGATGTTTCCGAGAAAAAAGAACTCCAGACCGCCAATGTCAAGGGCAGTCAGTTCCGCCAGCCCTATCTGGAATTCTCCGGCTCCTGCGCGGGTTGCGCCGAAACCAGCTATGCCCGTCTGGTTACGCAGCTCTTCGGAGATCGTATGTACGTCTCGAACGCCACCGGATGTTCGTCGATTTGGGGCGGTCCCGCCGCGACTTCGCCGTATACGACGAACAAACGCGGACAGGGCGTGGCATGGTGCAACAGCCTGTTTGAAGATAACGCGGAACACGGCCTCGGTATGTCCATCGGCCACAACGCGATCCGCGCCAGCCTGAAAGACAAGACGCTGGAATTAATCGCCCAGCCGCAGACCCGTCCGGAACTGAAAGAAGCCGCCCAGAAATGGCTTGACACTTACAACGACGGCGAGGCGAACAAACAGGCGACGGATGATTATATCACGGCTCTGAAAAACAATATTTCCACGGTTGACGAGTGCGTTGAAATGTGCGAGAGCGAAATTGGCAAGCAAATTTTCGGCGACAAACTGCCTGATATGTTGAAGCATTATCAGGACCGCAAGGCCGCCGGGGAGAAATTCTGCGACTGCTCCGCCTGCTCCCCCGCTTCCGAGATTCTGGACAAGTCCGAATTCCTGCGTAAGAAATCCTTCTGGATTTTCGGCGGCGACGGCTGGGCGTATGACATCGGATTTGGCGGAGTCGATCATGTTCTGGCGTCCAATAATGATGTCAATATTTTCGTATTTGATACGGAAGTATATTCCAACACCGGCGGACAGGCGTCGAAAGCGTCCAATATTGGCCAAGTGGCGCAGTTCGCGGCGGCCGGCAAAGAAGTCAAGAAAAAGAGCCTCGCCGAAATCGCCATGTCTTATGGATATATCTACGTCGCGCAGATCGCCATGGGCGCCAATCCCGCGCAGACGCTGAAGGCCATTCAAGAGGCCGAAGCCTATCCCGGCCCGTCCCTGATTATCGGCTATGCCCCCTGCGAAATGCACTCCATCAAAGGCGGCATGACCAACTGTCAGAACGAAATGAAAAAGGCTGTCGAGTGCGGTTACTGGAATCTGTTCCGGTTCAATCCCGCCGCCGAAAAGAACAAATTCACGCTGGATTCCAAGGAACCCAAAGAAGAAAGCTATCAGGACTTCCTGAAAGGCGAGGCCCGTTACGCGCGTCTGACCCGCGAATTCCCCGACCGCGCCGCGAATCTGTTCGAGCGCAACGAAAAGACCGCTATGGACCGTTATCAGCACCTGCTGAAACTGAAAGAACTGTACGCGTAATCGCGCGGGCAATCGCGTAATAGATCATCTTGTTCTGAGTTGATCTCATGAGTAAACGCAGCCGGGAAGCCCTGAAATCCGTCAGGACTTCCCGGTACGCGTATGATTTATATAATATTTATATAATATATTAACAGGGGCGCGTATCAAATCATGATAGACTCAAAAACGCCGGGATTATATCTGCATATCCCGTTTTGCCGCTCTAAATGCGTTTATTGCGATTTTTATTCCATCCCGTCCGGCGCGGATCACGCGATTGAATTTATGGACGCTTATATAGACGCGTTATGTACGCATTTGAAAAGATTCGCGGAAAAATACGCGGATCAAATCAGCGAATATGATAATATCAATACGGTTTATTTCGGCGGCGGAACGCCGTCTTTCATCGGCGCGCGGCGTTTGCTGTCCATATGGGAGAGTATTAGAAAATATTATTATATATCTCCCGGCGCGGAAATCACGCTGGAAGCGAATCCGGATTCCATATGCCGTTCCCCGGATTTATTATATATTTTACATGACGCCGGATTCAATCGTTTATCTCTTGGGATGCAGTCGGCAAGCGACCGGGAATTGAAAACGCTTGGGCGCGTACATACGTTTGAACAGGTTCGGGACGCCGTACAAATCGCCCGCGATTCCGGATTTGAGAATATCTCGCTTGATTTGATATACGGACTGCCCGATCAGGATTTCAAAAGCTGGAGAAATAATCTTCACGCGGCGATGTCGCTCAATCCGGAGCATATTTCATGCTACGGATTAAAACTTGAACCCGGCACGCCGCTTTATCACGCGCAAGAGCAATATCAAATCCCGGACGATGACCAGCAGGCGGAATTTTATTTATACGCCGCGCGGGAATTTCAAAAAAATGATTATATTCAATATGAAATTTCCAATTTCGCCCGCCCCGGACGGGAATCCCGGCATAATTGGAAATACTGGAATTTAGATCCGTATTTCGGTTTCGGACCGGGCGCGCATTCGGATTTTAATCATATCCGTTACGCGTGGGCGCGGGATTTAAACGGCTATATACAGGCTGTCCGGGACGGGCGGGAACCGCCTTTGTCGGAATATCATATCATTTCATCATACGAACGCGTCCGGGAACGAATCATGTTAAATCTCCGAACCGTATCCGGATTGAATCCGGCGGATTTTCAACAGGATTTTGACGGATTCCGACCTTTTTTGGATCAATGCGCGCGGGCCGGATACGCGTATTGGCATAACGGATCTATTTCTCTCACGCCGCGCGGCTTCTTGCTTTCCAATCAAATTATCAGCCGCCTGTGGGAACTCCTGACATAATCAAATGATTCCATTAAAATTTCGCGGTTTCCGTCAATTTTTTCTGGAAAAAAACTTGCAATGGATGATCCGCGTATGTTATAATGATATTATTATATTAAAAATTTGTCAGGAATCAGCCTGTCCGAGGAGGGATTACAGTGAAATGTCCATATTGCGGATATAACGAAAGTAAAGTAACCGATTCCCGCCCTGTGGATGAGGGAGCCAGCATCCGGCGGCGGCGGGAGTGCCTGTCTTGTACGCGCCGTTTCACCACATATGAAACCATTGAACTGCTCCCCGTGATTGTCATCAAGAGAAACGGAAGCCGCCAGAGTTTTGACCGCCGCAAGGTATTGAGCGGGATGTTAAGAGCTTGTGAAAAACGTCCGGTTCCGTTGTCCAGTCTGGAACAGATCGCGGCGGACGTGGAGCGGGAGTGTCAGGGCGCGCTCGAACATGAAATCAGATCAGAGGAAATCGGGGAAAAAGTCATGCGCCGCCTGCGGGATCTGGATGAAGTCGCCTATGTCCGTTTCGCGTCCGTCTACCGGCAGTTTAAAGACATTGACACTTTTTTGGAAGAATTAAATAAATTATTATCCGAACGATAATCATATAATCACAACGCCGGGGGAACGCCGCTTGATTTTTCGCGTTTCCCCGGCGTCGCCGCGTTTTCGTGAGCGTTCATTTTTTGATTTTCATAAATCAGGTATTGTCCGGTCCGATGGGGACCCGGAACAACAGCCGCCGCATGGCTTTGCCGTCATAAGGGAAAAGAGGGTATAAATAGCTCCGTCCCAAAATCGGCTTTGTTGTGGCAAGCAATAATAAAATCCCGGCGATACCCAGAAAAAAACCCGGGATGTCAAACGCGGCTGTGCATAACAACAGCGTCACGCGGATGATTTTAAAGGCATAGCCCATTTCATAACTTGGCTGCGCGAACGTGGCCACGGAGACGAACGCCATATAAACCAATACTTCCGGACCCAGCCAGCCTGATCGCACGGCGAAATCCCCCAAAATCAACGCCCCCAGCATGGAAAATGAATTGGACAGGGAATCCGGCGTATTGAGCGAAGCCAATTTTAATACGTCGATTAGAAACTCCACAACCAGCAATTGCCATAACAATCCCAATGAGACCGGCTCCGGCGCGGATAAAAATTCCAGCCAGCCGGGTAAAATATGCGGGTGGCTGACAGCCAGATACCACGCGGGCGTAATAAATAAAGACAATAAAAACACAATCACGCGCAGTAATCTTAAATAACTGCCGATCAAAGGCGGGAAATAAAATTCATTCGCCTCTTGGGTAAAGTCAAAAAACGTCGTCGGCAGGAGCATAACGGAAGGCGAATTGTCAACCATCAGGACAATATTGCCCTCTAAAATACTCGCGGACGCGGCGTCCGGTCGTTCCGTATAGCGCACTTTGGGGAATGGGTTATACCATTGCTTGGGCCGTATCGCCTCGGCGACGCTTTCCTGTCCCATCGTGAGGGAATGGTCGTCGATTTTTTCCAGTTTGCGCCGCAGTTCGCGCAATAACGCCTGATCGACTTTGTCTTCCAGATAGCATAATACTATATCCGTATGGGATCGATCCCCGGCGCGGCAGGCTTCCATTGTGAGATTCGGATCCCTGATCCGGCGTCTCAACAGCGCCATATTGGGTACTAACGCTTCTATAAAGCCATCATGCGATCCGCGCAGGACTTTGCCGTCCGGCGGCTCGTCCACGCCCCGGCACGGATACTCTTTGCAGTCCATCAGCGCCGCCCCGGACAAGCCGTCCATCAGCAATAAGCTCTTGCCCAAAAACACGGAGATTATAATATCCTGTATATTATAACTTACGCTGACTTCCGTAAAAGAAACGAATTTATCCACAAAATCTTGAATTGTTTTTAAATAAACCAGTTCTTCCCCCGGAAGGGACAGCCAGAAAGCCCCCATCCGTTCAAGCGTGTCGTCTTTGCCGTATCCGTCCACTACCCAAAGGCGGGCGCGGCGTCCGCCAATGATATAATCCCGGCTGACCATGTCACAGCTCCGCCCAACGCCCAGTAAATCATCCAGTATTTTTATATTTTTCCGGAAATCTTCCGACAGGCGTTCCCCGTTTTGATTGCTTTGATTATTTTTCCCACGCGCGGGCTGATTTTCCGTCATGTACGCCACCTCCCACACAGGGACATCTTGCCCGTCCGGGCGCTTTTTTATACGCCGCTTTCTTCCAAAACAGCCGCGTCGCAACAAAAAA
>CAJOQY010000248.1 GCA_905236835.1 uncultured Oscillibacter sp.
AATATCACTGGCTCCAATTCCGCTTTCGGCGTCAAAACGCCTGTGCGTCCCACTTGAATGACGATATTGCGCACACGCGATTCTTTTTCTTCCGGCGGATATTTAAACGCGACCGCCCATTTTGGAAATTTCGCCGTTGAGCCTAATATTTCCCGTTCTTTTAAATAATTTAATTTCATCACCGCGCCATCAATATCAAACGCGTATTGATTTCTGTTATGATTAATCCGCTCAATTTCGGCTTTGACGGCTTCAAATCCGGATAATATTTTATACGGCATGATTTTAAATTTCTGGGACGCCAGATAATCCAATGTCTCGCCGTGCGTTTGAAATTCCATCCCGTCAGCCAATTGCAAATTAAAAATCTGTATATCCAGCCGCCGTTTCGCCGCTAACTTGGGGTCTTTTTGACGTAACGATCCGGCGGCGGCGTTGCGCGGGTTTTTTAATAATTTTTTGCCTTCTAATTCTAATTCCGCGTTGATTTCCTCAAATACCGTCCGGGACATATATACTTCTCCCCGGACAATCAATCGAGATAATTTATCCGGCAGTCTCATAGGGATCGACCGGATTGTTTTCATATTTTCCGTCACGTCCTCGCCGACGCGTCCGTCTCCCCGCGTCGCGCCTTTATAAAATAATCCGTCACGATATTCCAGAGCCACGGACAAGCCGTCCACTTTCGGCTCCACCGAATATTCCGGGCTGATATTTAATTCCTCTTCCATACGCTGACAAAACGCGCGCGTTTCGTCCATATTAAATACATCCCGCAAGCTCTCCAACGGTACGTCATGCGTATATTCCTCAAATCCGCCGAGTAACTTTCCGCCGATACGCTGCGTGGGGGAATCCGGCGTGATTTCCTCCGGGTGTTCCGCTTCCAGTTCTTCCAAACGCCGGTTTAATAGATCATATTCATGATCGTCCATCACAGGCGCGTCCAGTACATAATATAAATAACTATTTTCGTTCAACTTTTCCCGCAGTTCCCGAATTTCTTCCCGATAGTCCATATCTCCCTCCGTATTCCCCGCGCGTATTTTTATATTATAAAATATTATCCCTTGTTCATCACATAATCTTTCTGATCGTCGATACCGTTTTCCGGGTTCGCCGAAAAATAAGTGTATGTCTCCGGAGCCGTCCCGACAATCACAGTCTCAGCGACCGTCACGGCGTTTGAAACTTTTGTCGCTGTCGTAAAGCCCGGCAGCAAAATCGCCACGCTGACATCAATATGCAATACAATCCGGTGGTTGGTCTGATTAATTCCCGCCGAGGTAAACGTATTTTCAAACCGCGCCGACGACGATCCGACGGATTCCATACGAACGGAAATCCTCGGCCCGCGTCCCGCCAAAATGGGAATATCTAAAAGCGTCCCGATTGGAATCGACAACTCTTTCGCCGGGATTTCCTCAATCCGGGATAAAATAATATCTAATATCTCAGACTGCAAGCGATTGCATACCGCCATATTGCTGTGTACCGCCGCGATACGCCCATCGTTATCTTTTTCAAAACTGATTAACTGTTCATATCTGACCGCGCCGCTGTCAACCGCCTCATTGACCGCTTTTGTCACAATCCGGTTGACCGTATTTGACGCCCGTGTGACCGCCATACGGCTGAGCAACGGCTTCATCCGCGACATGGCATAGAATAATATTATTAATATAAATAATATTATCAATATCACCGTGAAAAACACGGTCCGCCATTTTCTTTCCGCGTGAAAATAAAAACGAGAATGTCCCATAAAATCCCCCCTCCCGGAAAAAATATGCGGGAGAGGCTTGATTTTATTCTTAATGTTATTCCGGCAGAGCGTTGACCAGATTTTTAAATACCTGTCCCCGCTCCATAAAATTCGCGAATCTGTCAAACGACGTACTCGCCGGGGATAAAATTATAATATCTCCCGGATTTGATATTTCATCCGCTAATTTTACCGCGTCCGGATAATTATCCGCTTCCCGGATATTTAATCCGTCATAATTATCCGCCTGTTCGACGGATTCCCGTATTACGCCCGCCGTCGCGCCGCATAAGATTAAATATTTCACATGAGCATTAATCACCGGCCCCAAATCCTGATAAGATATTCCCTTGTCTTTGCCTCCGGCGATTAATATTACTTTTTCCGGAAAAGAATTTAATCCGGCGATTGTCCGGCTTGGGCTGGACGCTATCGAATCATTATACCAGCGCACGCCGCGCCGCGTCCGGAATAATTCGATTCTATGCTCCACGCCTTGAAATTCACGGGCGAATTTTTTGATCCTATCATCCGGGACAAGTCCGTCCGCCGCCGCGATGGCCGCCATATAATTTTCAATATTATGCGTACCGGGCAGTTTTACATCCGATATTTTCATGACAACCCGTTCCGGATATTTTATATTATCTATATTCCGGGATATAATCTCGTCGCCGCGCAAAAATACGCCGTTGTCCAGTTCGCGTTTCCTTGAGAATAACCTCACCCGCCCCGGCGTCCTCGACGCCTCTTCCAATGTAATTTCATTATCCGCGTTGAAAACCGTTATATCCCGCGCCGTCTGAAATCTAAAAATATTTTCTTTGGCTTGAATATATTCCTGATAATCTTTATGCACATCCAAATGATTCGGCGATATATTCGTAATCACGGCAATATGCGGGCTTCGTTTCATCGTCATCAATTGAAATGAACTTAATTCTAATACCGCTATATCCGACGGCTTGATCCGCCCTGTCTCAGCCAATAACGGACGCCCGATGTTGCCGCCCAGCCAGACCGTTTTTCCGGCGGCTTTTAAAAATTCCGCTAAAATCGTCGTCGTTGTGGTTTTGCCGTCGCTCCCCGTGACGGCGAATATCTGACACGGACAGACTTCAAAAAATATTTCCATTTCCGATGTCAATACGCTTCCCCGCGCGACAGCCTCCCGCAATTCCGGCAAATCCGGACGCATACCCGGCGTCCGGAAAATAATTTCCTGATTTAAATCTTTTAAATAATTTTCTCCAAGACGCAGATCACAGCCGCGCCGCGCTAATTCCGCGCCATATTCCCCAAGCGAGTCTTTTTTATCGCGCGCCGTTACGTTCGCCCCGTGAGACAATAACAAATCAATCAATGGCCGGTTCGATACGCCCACGCCGATGACAGATACGCTTCGATTCCTGACAGACCGCAAATATTCCTCAAATTCCATGCGATTTCGCCTTTCCGACTGATATAATAACTTTTATTATCAATTTATTATAAAAATTTATTATAAATTATTATCATACTTTCCAGTCCGAATCAAATCCGGTTCAACAATTCCGTTTTTTTGCGTTCAAATTCCTCATCCGTGATAATCCCGTTTTTGCGCAGATCGTCTAATTGCCGGATTCGCTCAATCGCGTCGTTTGCCCGTGATGAATCTTTTGCCCGCGAAGCGTGATCCGACAAATTTTCCAGTCCGCGGCTGACCGGATTATCTCCGGTACGGGCGAAACTCCCGTCTTTATATACCGCGTCGCCGAACCCCAGCAAAGGATAACACACCACCGGCAGAAATAATAACCCGATTCCATACGCGCCATGAAGATTAAATTCGCGGGCTATGTCGATATTAAATTTAATCGCGACATAGATATTATAAAACGGGATTAAAAACAACAAAATTTTCCAGCCGCTTCCATATAATTCCTCAAATAAAACAAACGTGCTGTAAAACGGGATAATCCCTTCCCAGCCTTCCCGCCCCATCTTCTCGAACACGCGCCACGCGCCCGCGGCGATTAATATATACGCGATTAATCCTGTCATATCCACACACCCGCCGTCACTCTCATAATTTTTATTTACTCCCATATTCCGCCTGATGAGGCGCGAACATTTCCGCCGCCCGTTCCGCGATGAGCGGATGATTTTTTAAATCCGGATCGTCCCGCGATAATATCTCCGCCGCTGACCGCGCCTGTTCTAATAATTCCGCGTCCATGCCCAAATCCGCGACTTTTAACGCCGGTAATCCATGCTGACGCTGTCCGAAAAAATCGCCGGGACCGCGTAATCTCAAATCCTCTTCCGCGATTTCAAATCCGTCCGTTGTCCGCGTCATGGCTTTCAGACGCCGTTTCGTTTCCTCGTTTTGATAATCAGATATTAAAACGCAATATGATTGCTCTTTTCCGCGTCCGACGCGTCCTCTTAACTGATGCAATTGCGACAATCCGAAACGCTCCGCGTTTTCTATCACAATGATCACCGCGTTCGGCACGTCCACGCCGACTTCCACCACCGTCGTGGATACCAGTATATCCGATTCCCCCGCCGCGAACGCCGACATAATATTTTCTTTTTCTTTCGATTTCATTTTCCCGTGAACGCGCGCGATTCTCAAATCCGGAAAAACTCGCGCGCGCAAATATTCCGCGTATTCCTCGACCGCTTTTTGTTCGCCCTTTTCATCCGATTCGCTTTCATAATAATTATAATGATTATCATCATGCCCGTTTTCTGATACCATGGGACAGATCATATAAGCCTGTCGGCCCTGTAAGACCAGCTTTTTGATAAATTTATAAATTCTTTCCCGATACGCGCCTGTTACGGCGTAAGTCTCGATTTTCTTCCGTCCGGGCGGCGATTCATCTAATATCGATATATCCAGATCGCCATATAGCGCAAGCGCGAGCGTTCTGGGAATCGGCGTGGCGGACATCACCAACGTGTTGGGATTCCTCCCGTAAGCCGCCAGCGACGCCCTTTGCGCCACGCCAAACCTGTGCTGTTCATCCGTAATCACAAGTCCCAGATCATTCCATTCCAGATTCCCGGCGATTAAAGCGTGTGTTCCAATTAAAAAATCCAGTTCCCCGGTTTTTAATCGCTTTAACAATTCACGCCTTTCTTTCGCCGCCGTGGAGCCGGTTAATAACGCGCAGGAAATATCAAGCGATTCCATCAATGGATTTAAATTCTCATAATGTTGTCTGGCTAAAATCTCCGTCGGCGCCATCATCGCCGCCTGATGATGATTTTTCACACATAAATATACACATCCGGCGGCGACCATGGTCTTTCCCGCGCCGACATCGCCCTGACATAATCTGTTCATGGGAATCCCGGACGACATATCCGCCGCCGCTTCCTCAATACAGCGTTTTTGCGCGTTCGTCAATTCAAACGGCAGTTGACGCGAAAACGGCGATAAATCATTGATTTTAAATAACGGCGCGCTTCCGGATTCCCGCCGCTTTCTCATGCCGCGCAGTCCAATCGAGAATAAAAACAACTCCTCGAACGCCAGACGCCGCCGCGCCGATAACAACGCCTGTTCGTCCTCCGGAAAATGAATATTCTGATACGCGTAACCCGCGCCGCAAAGGTCATATCTTTTTTTGATCTCGTCCGGCAGAATATCCCGTAACATTTCCGGGCGGGCGTTTAATATATTTAATCCCTCCCGGATACAGCGCCGCAAAATCAATTGCGATACCCCGGACGCCAGCGGATAAACCGGTATAATCCGGCCCGTGATTTCACGCTGAGTTTCCCGTTCCGTTTCCGGATTGCTCATGCCCCAGCGTCCGTGAAACCATTCCGCTCTGCCGTAAAACACGAAAATTCCCCCGGAATCAAAATCCGCTTTCCGCCATGTCTGATTAAAAAATTTGATTTCCATGACGCCGGTTTCATCTGATACGCGCATTTTCATCAGATCCAAACCTTTCCGGATATGCGTCACGGATGGGACGGAATCAATTCTCGCGATAACGCATACGCTCTCGCCGGGGATCAAATCCGCGACGCGGCGCGTCTCCCGCCGATCCTCGTAACGCCGGGGAAACCATGACAATAAATCCCCAAGCGTCTCTATTCCCAGCTTTGACAGCGCCCGCGCCCGTTTCGGACCGATTCCCCGCAAGCGCTCCACTTTGACTTTTAAATGATTCAATTCTGACGCGTCCCGCGATTCTTTCATGATTCCGTCCAGTCCTATTTCAAAATTTTATCAACTTCTATCAATTTTAATCAAAGCG
>CAJOQY010000249.1 GCA_905236835.1 uncultured Oscillibacter sp.
TCAAGCCCCCCTTGTCAAAGGGGGGAAAGCCGCGAAGCGGCTGGGGGGATTTCTTAAAGTTCATGACATTGGATAAAATAGATTCAAGGCAAGATCGCGATTAAAATCAGCGTAAATCAAGCGGCTGACAGCGTGGGGAATCATCCCGCCGTCAGCCGCGTTTTTTATATAAATATATTTTAACGATTTAATTCCATGAGTTTCTGTCTTAATTCGCCCTCAATGCGGCGCAGTTCGGTTTCGGCGGCTTTCCGCTTCGCCGCGCCGTCGCGCTGAATATTCAATACTTCGTCAATCGTGGAAATCAAATCCTGATTCGTTTTCTGGAGCGTTTCTATATCGACAATGCCGCGCTCGGCCTCCCGCGCCGTCGCGATGGTCCCCATTTTGAGCATTTCGGCGTTTTTGCGTAAGATTTCATTTGTCATATCCGTCACGGCGTTCTGCGCGGCGGTGGCCTGCCGTCCGTGTTCGAGGCCAAGCGCCAAAACCATTTGATTTTTCCACAGCGGAATCGTATTGACAATCGACGATTGAATTTTTTCCGCCATTTGTATATCATTATTTTGCAGCATCCGGGTTTGCGGTCCCATCTGGATGCAGATCATACGGGTCAAGTCCAGATCGTGCAGTTTTTTGTCAAACCGTCCGCACATTTGAAGCAGATCATTATAGCGCTGGGCGTCGTCCTGCGATCCGGTCTGTTCCGCGCGGCGGCGCAATTCTTCCAGATCCGTGTTGCGCACCTCTTCCAGACGCATTTTCCCCGCCATAATGTACATGGTCAGTTCTTTATAATATTTTAAATTCAATTCATACATCTGATCAAGCATGGCGACATCTTTCAAAAGCGTGATCTGGTGTTGTTCCAGTTCTTTTGTGATTTTATCCACATTCGCTTCCGCCTTGTCATACCGCGCTTTCATGCTTTGCACTTTATCCACGGGCTTTTTGAAGAAACTTTTCAATCCCTTGGGCTGTTCCTCTTCCGATCCGAGACCCTGTAACTGCGTCACCAGATTGGCGAGCGTCTGTCCGACTTCGCCCAAGTCTTTTGTGCGTACAGATTCCAGCGCGCTTTCCGAAAAACTGGCGATATTATTCTGAGCCGCCGCGCCATATTGCAAAATCATGTTGGAATCCGTCAGATCAATTTTATGGGAAAATTCCTCCACGGCGCGGCGTTCTTCCGGGGTCAGTTTGATTTCTTCCGGTTCGGGTTCCGGCTGCTGGACGGGCGCGGGGGTTTGCGTCCGCGCCGCCGCCTGTCCATTCGGATTGAGCGTCAATTGGGGAATATCCGCCGCCGCGCCGGAGGCCGCGCCGAAAGTCCCCGGCGTTCCCGCGCCGGACGCGTTAAATTGGCTTTGCGTCCCGGAGAATCCCGCGCCGGACGTATTAAACGGATTTTGCGGCGCGGACGAAGAAGAAAACGGATCGGGATTGGCGTTAAAGTTGGAATTAAAATTAAAATTCGGATTGGCGTTGGCGTTTGAATTCGCGCCTGTATTGGGATTGAAATTCAAATCCGGATTGGCGGGCGTATTTGCGTCATCGGGCATCATAAATTCGCGAATCAAAATCATCAGTCCTCCTCATCATCGTTTAACCACGCGGTCAGCACGGACCCCGCGCGTTTGGCCGCCGTTTCATACATTTCAAGAAACGCTTTCCGATTTGTGACTTGAATCCGGCGTTTCCCGTTCTGATAGAGATAAAATAAATATAATTCCCCGGTATCCGGGTCCAGACGCTCTGAAAACCAGTTTTCGCGTCCGGGCGGGATTTCAATTTCATCCTGATAACGAAATCCCTTTCCCGGTTTGTGATTTAAAATTTCCTCAATCGTCCGGCCCTCCATCGGGTCCAGTATATTCGCCTTCATTTTCATGATATTTTAAATTTTTTAAATTTTCCTCCGGTCCGGGCAGGAAATAACGCAGGGAGCCGTATCTGAGAATATTTTGGGCGGCCTGTGTGTTCGGATGTTCGCGGGCGTTTTGATAAACTTTCAGATAAGCCCGCAGGCCGTTGAAAATCCGTCCCCCGTTGGCGCGGATCAGATAATATTCCTCCGCCTGAATACAGGTCTTTTGATCCGAAATATAACGCGCGTCCTCAATCATGACGGCTTTCGTATAATCCAAGCCGCGATGATCACGCGTGAAAAACGCGTATTTATGCTTGATATGACGCCGGATCGGAATCGCGAAAATGTTCCCGTCAATCGGCGTTTCCAGCTGGATATAAGGCCGCCTCTGTTTGATCATAACTTCCTCGAATTGTCCATATTTCTGATAAAACAAATCCGACAGGAGAATTAATTTTAATCGTTAGGCAGCCGGGGACAAAGGCTCCATTTTTTGAGGGGCGTCCACGCCCAGCAGTTTCAGGCCGTTTTTGAGTACGATCCGGGAAGCGTCGGCGA
>CAJOQY010000250.1 GCA_905236835.1 uncultured Oscillibacter sp.
CGGGCGTATTTTAATATATGCAGTTTCGTCCGTCCCTCGCCGCCGTGATAACAGCGGCACTCCATCGCCGTCGCCAATTCATCGGCGCGCCGGAACGCGCTGATAAACAGCGGCACTAAAATCGGAATCATCGCTTTCGCCCGCTGGATAAAATTCCCGCTCTCCATATCCGCGCCGCGCGCTTTCTGCGCCGACATGATTTTATCCGTCTCCTCAATCAAAGTCGGGATAAATCGCAAGGCAATCGACATCATCATAGCCAGTTCATGCACAGGCGCGTGAAATCTTTTTAACCAGTTTAATAATCGCTCCAAGCCGTCCGTCAGCGCGATTGGACTTGTCGTATAAGTCATTAAAAACGTCCCCATGATTAATAATAATATACGCAAGACCATAAAAACGGCGGTCTGAATCCCCGTATCCGAGATTTTTAAAAAGCCGAATTCCCATAAAATCCGGTTGCCGGGCGTGAAAAATAAATTCAAAACCGCCGTGAAAATCAAAATCGCCAATACCGGTTTTAATCCCCGAACCATCGCTTTGATTTTCACTTTGGAAATTTTCACGCATAAAAGCAAGCATATGATCATAATGCCATATGTCAATACGCCCTTGGCCGAAAACAGCGCGATAATATATAATACCACCAATAAAATTTTTGTCCGGGGGTCCAGACGGTGCGCCGCCGTATCGCCGGGGAAATATTGCCCAAGTGTAATGTCTTTCAGCATGACACGCCGCCTCCCGTCTGATTTTCCTCCCGCGATACGCCGCGCGTCCGTTCGGCTTTCAGATTTTCCAACGCTTTCGCCAGCGCGTCTATCGTGTAAATTCCGCTGTCAATCGCGACGCCGCGCGCTTTCAGCGCCATCGCGATCCGCGTCGCCGTCGGGACATCCAAACCCGCGCTTAACAATTCCGCGCCGCGTGAGAATACTTCCGGCGGCGTCCCTTCCATCAGCACGCCCGCTGATTTCAATACCAGCGCCCGATCCGCGTTCCGCGCGATTTCGTCCATACTGTGGCTGACAAATATAATCGTCCGGTTTCCGCTCTCATGATAATATTTGATATTTTCCATCAGATTATCACGTCCGGCGGGATCCAGTCCCGCCGTGGGTTCGTCCAATACCAATATTTCCGGCTCCATCGCCAATATCCCCGCCAGCGCGACGCGGCGTTTTTGTCCCCCGGACAGTTCAAACGGCGATTTCTCCAGCTGGTCATCACGCACGCCCGTCAGTCTCGCCGCTTCCCGGACGCGCCGATCCAGTTCCGCGCCGGTTTTGCCCATATTCTTCGGCCCAAACGCTATATCTTGATATACCGTCTCTTCAAATAACTGATATTCCGGATATTGAAACACCAATCCGACGCGGAATCTGACATCCCGGATTTTTTTCGGCTCCGCCCAGATATTTTTCCCGTTTAATAATATCTCTCCCGAAGTCGGGCGCAACAAGCCGTTTAAATGCTGAATCAGCGTCGATTTGCCCGAACCCGTATGCCCGATAATGCCCAGAAACTCGCCTTCCCGGACATCGAAACTGACATCTTTTAACGCGTCGCGCTCAAACGGCGTCCCCGCGCTGTAAGTATGCCGCAAATTTTTTACCTGTAATATAAAACCCACGGTAATTTGATTCCCCCTGTTACGCGTTCAGACGCGCTTGTAAATATCCCCGCGATTTCCCGCGTCAATTACATGGACAATCAGGCAATCATGCTCCACAGAATAAATCACTCGATAATCGCCAACGCGAAGACGAAACAAATCTTTGATTTTAGACCCTCGCAATTTTTTTATATCACCATTTTCCGGAAGACCGTGAATTGCTCGAAGCACACGTTCTTTTTCCGGTTTAGACAATTTCATAATAAATTTTTCAGCGGGCTTTTCAATCTCAATTCTATAATTCACAGTTCAATCCCTTCCCGCTCCGCCAGTTCTTCCAGTGTAATGGACATATGCTTTTCAGGGTCCGGATCATTCAGATAATCTTCTAACAGCTTTTCACAGTATAAATCATCTTCCATTTCATCGTCAAACCGCATACCTTCCAGAAACACAAGAAGTCTGCTGATTTTATATTCCGGCAGTCGGTCAATAATCTGTTTTGCCCGTTCACGTTCACCCATATTTTTTCTCCTGATTCAATTCACTTACATTTATTACAAATTATTACAATTCAGAAACATTTTAGAAATCCCTCTTGCAATTGTTTTTCGACTGTGTTATAATACCCCCATGAAACATAAAGAGCGGCAAGTAACGGGGCCATCACACACCCGTTACTCTACGCCGAGTGACATAGCGCTAACTCTGAAGGCGCACTCAACGCAGTGGATTGATCCACACCGCGGGGTTATTATACCCATTGTCCGTTACGTTTGCAAGCCGAAGGCCGGAGCGTGTCGATGATTTTTCATTGGTGGTTCCATGTTTTATGATTTGGCTATCCGGCGAAAGGTCCGAAGGCGGGCGGAATGGCGTATGAAAAACATAATTCCGTATGTGTTGCTTCTGACAGCTTGAAAGTTTGCCAAACGGCGGCTTACGGGCTTTGTCGGGAATTGGCAACTTGAAAAGCCTTGTCAGGCGGCGTTGAGTCTTATAACTCAGCGTCGCCTTTATGTTTCTGGCTGTCCGTCAATGGGATTCAAGGGGATACAGGGCCCGTATCCTCTCCCGGCGGCGGCGGTTAGAAAACATGACAGGGAGGTCAAATATAATATGAAAAAACCGGAAAACAACAAGAAGGGCTTCACTCTGGCGGAATTGCTGATCGTCGTGGCGGTTATCGCCGTACTCGTTGCCGTGGCGATTCCGACATTCGCCA
>CAJOQY010000251.1 GCA_905236835.1 uncultured Oscillibacter sp.
AAGAAAAAGATTCTTCCGTAATCCAAGCGTAAGTCGCGCCGGAAACCTGATAGCCGCCCAGCCAGTAATTATTACGCGTTCCGGTTTGAAGCAGATTTTCAAGAGTTTCCTGCTCTTTTTCAGATGTCACGGTCATGAGATGACCGCCCAGCCGTTCGCAATACGCTTTCGCCTCGTTCCAATCCAGCCCCATTTCAAACAGTTCATAAACGTGTTCTCTCGTCGGGGGCGGCGTGACAGTCGGCTCCGCCGGCGGATCGGGCCACGCGCCGCCATGTGTAAAGGGTTCCAGATTGATCATGCCGTAACCGTATTGCGCGTCCCAGCCGGGATCGCCCAAATCCGTCGCGGTCGATTTGAGCGCGTCCTGAATCTCGTCCGGCGTCCGTTTTTGCTCTTCCAATAACTGGAGCATGGACGCGGCGGCGGCTACATACGGCGTCGCCATAGAAGTGCCGCTCTTAAAGGCGTAATCCTTGCCGGGGACGGCGCTGTAAATATCCACGCCCGGCGCGGTCACATCCAGAGAAGCGCCGAAATTGGAGAAATTCGCTTTCTTGAAATCCTGATCCGTCGCGCCGACCGTGATGGCCTGTACAATATGCGCGGGACAGTGCGCCATAACATTGTCGCCCTCGTTTCCGGCGGCGACTACTACAGTCACGCCGTTCGATACGGCGTTCGCAATCGCTTCATCCATATAATTGCTGTGGGAGCCGCCCAAACTGAGATTGATCACGTCCGCGCCGTGGTCCACAGCCCATTGAATGCCCTGCACAACGCCCAGATCGCTTCCGCCGCCGCTCTTGCCCAGAACCCGGATCGGCATGATTTGAACGCTGTTCAAGACCCGCGTACAATCCACGATAATGCCGGACACATGAGAGCCGTGACTGTGTTCGTCGTTGGGAATATTATCATTATCGATAAAATCATAACCCGTGTCCAGCAGGCGTCCCGCGAAAAGGGGATGATCCATCTCGACGCCCGTGTCAATCACCGCCACCGTCACGGTACGATTGATATTTTGATCCCGCAGATAAGTCGCCAAGACATCCGCTTTAATCGCTTCCGCGCCCCATGAGAGATACTCGGATTCCGCGTCAAAACCGTCCTGTTTCGTAATCGGACCGCTTTGCATAATGACATCCTGTTCCACATATTGCACGTCGGGCAGAGCCGCGAGATAGCGTTCACAGGCGTCCGCGTTCTGCGCGCTGTCAAGCAAAAGAATCGAATAGCCGAGCGCGTTGCGGGGCGTCGCTTTCTGTACGCCGTATTCCTGTTGTAATTTTTCTATCGGCAGGTCCGCGCCCGATTTCACAATCAGACGTTTCGCCGCCGCCGCTTCCAGAGACTCTATCGCCTTAGCGACATAATTTTCGTCGCTCTGGTCAATATCCAGTCCGTTTACAATCACGGTTTCCGCGTTCAGAATATCCATGACCGTCTGATCGAACTGAATATCGGCTTCCTCCACGTTGCGTTCGGGATCGTTTTCTTTTGTGGGTTTCAAAATCTTTTTCAATACGCGGACGGCGCTGAAATTTCCGTCCGTCCAAATCGCCTTGACCGAATCATCATCCGCCACGTCTTTTAATTTGACCAAAATCCCGTCTTCGGGAATCGAATTATAAATCTCGACGGACTTCATTTTTCCGGTCGCCGCGTAGACCGTCACAAGAACCGCGTCATTCGGGTCGCTTTGATTTTCCACGGATACCTGAAACGACATATCCGTTCCCGTCGCCGCGGCGTTTGTAATATTCATCAACGGCGCCGGATCGCTTGCCAGCGCGGTCGCGCATAGCGTACACAATACAAGCGCCGCGCTCCATAGCGCGATTAAATATTTTTTCATATTGCTATCCTCCCGCCTTTCGCCCTGTGATTCATCTGATTTTCGCTTTCGCCGCGAAAATTTTTATATCGTCGCCGTTCCCGCCTCTCCCGGAGACGGGAACGACGAACGGGCGGAACCCGTCTCAATATCCATATAAATATATCAATATAAATTCATTCCGTTTTCAATCAAGACGCGTTCCGATAAGCGATAAAGGACGATTAGCTAATTACCACGCAATATCCTCATACGGCGAGGATTCGTATCCTTGGGCCTGTAATCCGCCGACAAAGTTGTCCAACTGTCCGCGCCAGAAATGATTAAACCATTCCGTATCGCCGAAGAGTTTTACTACAGTGGGGCTGACCGTATAATAAGCCCGGATA
>CAJOQY010000252.1 GCA_905236835.1 uncultured Oscillibacter sp.
CGGCGGGTTGTAGGTGAGCGCGGTCAGTTTCGCGAAAAGGTCTCCCCAGCGGGCAAACGCGCGTTTTTCCGCGCCGGCGAGTTTGATTTTGCGCACGCCTGAAATCAGCGCGTAGCTGATGCCGTTTTCCTTGCCGCTTAGTTCCATGACGCGCCGCGAAATTCGCATTTGCCAGAGGGAACTGATTAAAGAAATTGAAATTGTAATAAACAGCACAATCAGAGACGGGGCGACAAGCGTCGGCGCGAAATTCAGAATCTGCCCAATGTAAATCAGCGAAAAGATACTGGTCAATCCTGTGGACAGCACGGAACTGACAAGCATATTACACAGCGCGCTGATCTGCCTTGAACGGCTGGACAGATCTCCGGAAGCGTAATTCTTGAAAAATCCGGGCGGCAAAGACAAAACGCGCATCATGGTCGCCGCCTCCACAGATAACTGCATTTTTGTGTTAAGACGCGTACTGGCAAGCGAGTTGACCGCGTTCAGCATCAAAGAAGAAAGCTCCGCGCTTATCAGAAAGGCCGAGATGGCGATCAGCGTCCGCGCGGATCCGGATTCGATCACCGTTGAAAACAGCCATCTGTTGATATGCGGCATTACCAGCCCGACCAGCGTGACCGCCAGCGTCGCAAGCAGAAGCGGAAGCATATCCGGAATCTCAAACATACGGACGATATATTTGCACAGTTCCATAATAGTCAGCTTTTTCAGTGGGAACGGCACATAGAACGCTATCGCTTCCGGCTCGATCTTGTCCGCGTTTCGCTTTGTGATTCTGACGCGGTTTCCGCTTGTCTCATCCAAGAAAGTATAACCGCCGAGCGGACCGGGGAGCAGACTTGTCACGGCGCCTGTATCTTTCCGGCGTCCCAGCATCGCGCCGAAGGCGTCGCGATACCATCCGGGCGCGAGCGTGACGGTCCGGCGCATGATCCCGTGAGGGCGCAGGAGATAGTCAATCTGTTCGTGAATATCTTTCAGATTTTCCGGCAGTTCCGGCATTTTAATATGATAATATTTCAAAATATCGCTCAGAGCGTCTTTGGATCCGTTCGATCCGCCCTCCGCGTTCAAGAGAAAACGTTTTCCCGTGACAGCCCCGGCGATTTTTAAAAAAGAATCCTCAAACGCTTCATCGTCGTTTTGCGTCCGCGTCCGGATTTGTTCGTCAAACCAGCTCATAGCATACACCTCCGTTTTCACTCGCTGGTGACAAGTTTGGCGTATAATCCCTGATTCGCCATCAGTTCATCGTGCGTTCCGCGCTCAACCACCTTGCCGCGATCCATGACAACAATCTCGTCGCAGTCCCGGATGGTACTCAGGCGATGCGCGATGACAATGCAGGTAATGCCGCGATCCCGGATAGACTGTACGACTTCAAATTCCGTTCTGGCGTCCAGCGCGCTGGTCGCTTCGTCGAGAATAATCAGCGTCGGATCCTGCGCCAGTACGCGCGCGATTTCCATGCGCTGCCGTTGTCCGCCGGAGAAATCTTTGCCGCCCTCGGTGATTCTGTATTGATAGCCGCCCTCGCGTAACATAATATCCTCATGCAAATGCGCGTCCCGCGCCGCCAGAATCATTTCAAAGTCCTCAATGGAATTGTCCCACATTTTAATATTATTGGCAATCGTATCCTCAAACAGAATGATTTCCTGATCCACCACCGCGACGGAGCCGGTAAACACGCCCCTGTTGATCGTGGAGATCGGTCTGCCGTCAAACAGAATCTCGCCGCTCCATGGCTTATACATACCGGAAATTAAATTAGAAAGCGTGGATTTCCCGCAACCCGATGGGCCGACAAACGCCACACGGCTTCCCGGCTTCAAATGCAGTTCAAAATTCTCAATCAAAGGCGGAGAAAGTTTGGAATAACCGAAAGTCACGCCGCGCATATCCAATTCTCCGCTGAGCTTGACATACTCCGCGTCTTTCTCCGCCGCTTGTTCCTCTTTCGGCGCGTTGTCATCCGGATAACGCATTACATCCTGAACACGCTCCATATCAGTACGCATTTCCTGAATGGTTTGACCGGCGGAAATCAGGCTTTGGGCCGGAGTAATGAAGAAATTTAAAAAGCTCTGAAACTGGAAAATCATGCCGACCGTAAATTTCCCATTCATCGTAAGCCATACGCCCAGAATCAGCACAGCCGAATTGACAATCTTTGAAACGGCGGCGGGAATCAGACCGAGATACTGGTTCAACTTCGTGAAACGCACGTTCTGTGTATTGACGCTGGCCTGATAGCCCGCCCATTTTTCAAAATAGCCGTTCTCCGCGCCGCTGGCTTTGAGCGTTTCGATCATTTCTATGCCGGAAACGGTCGCGCTGGCGAGTTTGCCGCTGTCACGTTGCAGGACGCGAGTCAAATTTACGCGTTTTCGGGAAATATAACGGGAAACTATGAGATTCACGGCGATGGAACTGACGCCGATCAACGTCATTGGAACGCTGAGACGCAACATGACGACCAGATAAAAAATCATCATGACGGTGTTGAGAAACAGCGGCGCGATTGTATTGACAACCGCCCCCGCGATGCTCTCATTGGTAGACATACGCTGTTTAATATCCCCGGCCATACGCTGGGAGAAGAATTCCAACGGCAGATGCAAAACTTTCCACAGATAGCGCGTATTGCCCACCGCCGCCATCTTCCCATTAATGCGCAGGGAATAGACGGCGTTGATCCACGCCGCGGCGATTTCAATGGCCGCCAGTCCCATCATGCCCATAGTAAATGGACGCAGCCATGACGGGTTCAGACCGCTGAGAAGTTGATCCATAAACACGCGTGAAAAACCCGATCGGATAATATTGACCAGCGATGTAATAACCGTCGTCATCACAATGAAAGCGATTGCCACGCCCATGCCGCTCACTTGCTCAAGCGCGAAATCCAGAACGCTCGCGGGCTTGCCGCCGGGCCGGAACGCCTCGCCGGGTTCCAGCATAATGCACACGCCTGTAAACGCTTTGTCAAAATCATCCATCGACACGCTGTAACTGCCCCGCCCGGGGTCGTTGAGATAGGCTTTATTGCCCTTGAATCCGTCCAGCACGACAAAATGATTAAAATTCCAATGAATGATACAGGGAAATTTTCCCTTTTCCCGCAGTTTCTCCGGTTCATAGCGGTATCCGTCCGCCCGCATTCCGTAGCCGCGCGCGGCGCGGATCACATTCAGCGCGTTGGATCCGTCGCGGCTGACGCCGCAGTCGGAACGTACCCGCTCCAGCGGAATCCACAGTCCGTAATAGGCAAGTATCATCGCCAGAGACGCCGCGCCGCACTCCAACGCCTCCATCTGCATGACAACCGGAACTTTCGCCACATGACCGCCGCTGACCGGCTGTTTGATTTTTGTTTTTTTCACGCTTTGCCCTCCATCATTTGTTATCGACCGATGACAAACGCGATCGGATGCACAGGTCTGGTTTCGCCCGTTTCTTCCCTCATCTCGATTGTCGCGAAAACGCCCCATGCCAGCGTCCCGATCAGCGCGGCGATCATCAGGATCAGGGCAAGCCAGAGCGCGGGCGAACTGACACGGATGAAATGATTCATATCTTCTGGGGAAGTGACGCGGTTGCGCCTGCTTTCGTTCTGTTTCATCGTCAGTCTTATCCTCCTTTTAAAC
>CAJOQY010000253.1 GCA_905236835.1 uncultured Oscillibacter sp.
GACAGCGCCGTCAGCGGCGGCTTTCTCGATATAATCAAACGCCCAATGATACCGCGGCACATCGGAGAATGTCGGGTTTGACTGCGCCGCCGGGTCGGGCTGATTATCTTTCCCGGTCGTCACCATAATATTTTGACTGCTATTTTTTGTCCAAGCGTTACCGCCATCATCATCGCGGATGACAATATCAATCGTATTCGTATGATTCTCCGTGAATTTGTCCCGAATGCTTTGGCCGATAACGTCGATTTTTGTGGACGCAAAAGCTCCCGTCGGAAACAGGAACACGATCAGACAGCAAACCAACAGGAGCGCGGACAGACGCTTTTTCAGCATAATATCACTTCTTCTTTCCCAACATGAAATATTTATAAAATTATATCAAAATCAAGACGCGGGATAGATTTTCAGCAAAGAGCTGTTCCGTTGGGAATCGCGGAATCCACGAAAATTACTTGCGTGTTACGCTCGTCATCCATGGCGGCCAATAACATCCCGTCGGAATTGACGCCCGTAATGCGCGCCGGTTCGAGATTCGCCAATACCAGAATTTTTTTGCCGATTAATTCTTCCGGCGTGTAATCATGCTTGATTGACGAAACAATCACGCGTTTATTTAATCCGTCATCCAGCGTTAATTTATAACAGTTATGCGACTTCCGGATCTCCTGACATTTTAATATCTCACATACGCGAATATCCAGTTTCCGGAACGCGTCCAAATCAACCTGATCTTTTACCGGCTGGACCGTGACATGAAATTCTTTCAATTCCGTTCCGGATTTCCGTTCCGCGCTTCCGGGCTTCCGATCCGCCTTTGTTTGATTTTCTTGATTCGCTTGCGTTTCTTTCCGTTCCTCGTCCGTCAAGGGACGGGAGAAGTCCAATAACGCCAGATATTGCTCCGGCTCCAGCGCGTATAAAAACCAGAATAATCTCGGTCCCCGGTCTTTGTTGATTAAAAGCTGATAGACGTTCCGGAAAAACGCGGACTGCGACGCTTTCTTTTCTTTTGAAGTCAGCGAATTTATATCCACGCCCGCCGCCTGCGCCGGGACCGCGTATAACATCGTGTTTAAATCATCCAGATTATATTGATTTTTTGATAAATTCTCGAATAAAATCCGGATTTCTTTTTGTTCCGATTCTGAGATATGATTATAATAATCCCAATTACGCGCGCTTCTCAGCCGGTTGACGCTCTCCGGACTGCATAATTCCAGCCAGTTTTTCGCCAGCGTCAGACGCTCCATGAAATCGGCTTTCAAATACGGCGTGCCTAATTTGTTAAATACGGCTTCCAATACATCCGGATTGAAGTTCACAACAGAACCAAATTGCACCAGCCATCCCATGGGGACGGTATGAATCTCACGGCCCGTGATTTCCGCGTTATATAAAATATCTTTTTCGATTTCAGACCCTTTTCCGTTCCGGGCGTTTTGGAGCATTCTGTCAAATTCGTTATATTGGCGTAAAATGCCGTCATCGAAACAGAAATCAAAAAAATGCGTGGGATCGTTTTTGGCATACAACCACAAGATTACTTCCGGCTGATAGACCTGTAACAGCGCTCTCGGCGTTAAATTTAAACCCGTCGAACCGGACATTTTACCGGCGGCCCCGCGCAAACCGATAAATCCATAGCCCTGAAATACAGGCGCGTCATAACCGAATATCTCTTTTGATATAATTTTCGAGGTCTGATAGCTTCCGGACGGCGACGCGTGATCTTGTCCGCCGGGTTCAAAATCCACGCCTTCATAACGCCATCTCATGGCCCAGTCCACTTTCCATGATAACTTGCAATTATGATCTTTGTGAAAATCAAATTCCGCCGTATGGCCGCATTTGCAGGCATACCGCGCGATTGCGCTTGTTTCGTTATATTCTATAATTTTTGTCGTGTCGCGCCCGCATTTGTCGCAATAAATCGAAACCGGGAAATAATTTTCCCGTTCGCCCTCTTCGGCGTCCTGTGTGCGGAAAGAATCTAAAATATCAAAAATCCGGCCCCGTTCTTTTAAAGCAAGCAATATTTCTTCCGTATATGCCCCGCTCCGGTACATTTCCGCCTGAAAACGATATTCCGGCTCAATGCCGAAACGCGTCAGTTCCTCCGAAAATTCCCGCTGAAAATAATCCGCGTAAGACTTCGCGTTATGATCTATATCATCAAACGGGTTCGGCGTGTCGACATACGGACAGCCGATATAATTTTCCATGCCGGGCTTCGTCACGTTCACGGGGATTTTCCGCAGACGGTCAAAATTATCCCAGCTGTGTAATAATACCGCGTTTTTGCCCAATTTACGCAGGGCCTTGACCACAAAATAACTTGTCGCCGTGTCGCGGAAATTGCCGATATGAATCGAACCGGACGGGCTGATTCCCGTCGCGCAGACATAGCGTTCCTTATTCGGATTTCGTTCAATCACCTGACGCGCCAACGCTTCCGACCAGTGCATAACACTCCACCATCCAATAATTCC
>CAJOQY010000254.1 GCA_905236835.1 uncultured Oscillibacter sp.
GGATGAGATTTGATAAGCAAAGCGGATCAGCCGATAAACATCTGTGTCCAGTAATAACCGTCGGCGACGTATCCCACGCCGATTTTCGTATAAGATGAATTTAAAATATTCGCCCGGTGGCCGCTGGAATTCATCCAGCCGTCAACGACGGCTTGCGGCGTCCGATAGCCATAGGCGATATTCTCCCCGGCGGTGCGATAGGAAATGCCGAATGACTTCATCATTTGAAACGGCGTGCCGTAAGTGGGGCTGGTATGGCTGAAATAATTCTTGTCGCGCATATCTTGGGATTTATAACGCGCCACGCGGGACAATTCCCAATCCTGCGTAAGGGAATTTAATCCGTATCGCGTCCGGATTTCGTTGACCAGCCGGACAACTTCGGATTCATAATCCGTCACGGCGCTGTCAACTTGGGGGATTTCGACGGACTGTCCGGGATAAATGAAATCCGGATTTGTAATCTGGGGATTGGAGCGGATCAATTCGCCGGTTCCGGTTTGATATTTCACGGCGATTTTCCAGAGGGTATCTCCCGGCAGAATAGTATAAGTAATCCGGGAATTTTTTGAGCCGGACGCGCCGTTCTGATTCACGGCGTTGAATCCGGAAGCATTCGCGGCGGCGTTGTTTTTGCCGGACGCGGCGTTGTCGGCGGCGTTCGCGTTTTCGCCGGACGTGGGACGGGTGAAATCAACGCCGTATTGGGCGGCGATGTCCGGCCACGCGAAACGATATGACGCCCGCGCGGATACGCCGGACAGGATGATAACGGCGATCGCCAGCAGTGACAGGAGTTTCTTGTTTTTCATGTTGATACCTCCGTCAACGAAAAATGACATGAATGCCAAAAGAATGTTTTCCTTGCAAGGATTGGATAAATTGTAACCGTTTTGTAACCGTTTTGCAAATGCAATATCTTCCAGATTGGCCGAAATACGCCCCGGATTTGGATATGATTTCCTGTTTTGGGCAAATCAGGATTCATGAACGAAATGTAAATTCTGGAATCGACAGGAAAAACGGTTGCAAATCGGGCGAAAAGCGTTTATAATTGCAAACCGGAAACGGATTTGTTATTTTTGTCATTTTTGTTTTCAAATTGTCAGAATTTGTTAATTCCGCCGGTTTCTGTTTTTATAATTATTTATAATTATTTTATAATAAATTGATGATAAATTTTAATAGCGGATATAGGAAATAAAAGGGGTGATTCGGGCTTGATTCAATTGGAAGATGTTGAAATGCAGTATGACAACGGAACGAAAGCGGTCCGGGGGATTACGCTGACGATTCAGGACGGGGAATTTGTGTTTTTGGTTGGGCCTTCCGGGGCGGGCAAATCCAGCTTGATTAAATTATTAACCGGAGAAGCCATGCCGACGTTTGGACGGGTACATATTAACGGCTATTCCGTTTTCGGCGTCAAAGACCCGCGGATTCCGTATATGCGCCGCACGCTGGGCGTGGTCTTTCAGGATTTCCGTTTGATTGAGACGAAAACAATCCGGCAGAATCTGGATTTTGTCATGCGGGCGGCTGGAGCCGGCGCGCGGGATATTCAGCAGAGAATCCCGTATGTATTAAGCCTCGTGGAGCTTGAAAATAAAATGGACTGTTATCCGGCGGAATTATCGGGCGGTGAACAGCAGAGGGCCGCCGTGGCCAGAGCGCTGGTCAACCGTCCATCGACGATTATCGCGGACGAGCCGACGGGCAATCTGGACCCGGACAGGTCTTTGGATTTAATGCGTTTGTTATTAAAAATTAATCAAATGGGTTCTACCGTCGTCGTCGTGACGCATGAGCGGGAACTGGTGAACCGTTTCGGCAAACGGGTTGTGACGCTGGACGAGGGAACTGTCATCCGGGACGGCGTGGGCCGCTATGTGGGGGGGCGTTCCCGTGTTCACGCGTAATTTCGGCTATTTCTTTCATGAGGGCTGGTTGAATATTTTCCGGCATCGCGCGATGTCATTCGCTTCCGCCGGGATCACAGCCGTATGTTTATTATTAATGGGTACTTTTACGCTGATCGCCCTGCATATCGACGCGAATTTGTCTATTTTAGAGGCAAGCAATGAGATTCTCGCGTTTGTGGACGAGAATTACAGCCGCGAACAGGCTTTGGAACTGGAAAAAAAATTATCCGCCATTCCCAATATCAATTCCGTCAGGTTTATCACGCGCGAACAGGCGCTTGAGAATTTTATCAAAAATCATCCGGATGAGGAATTGTTTCAGGATTTGGAACCGGAAATATTCCGGGACAGATACGCCCTGCGGATTGGCAATCTGGAAAATTTATCCGAGACGGCGGATCGGATCGCCGATGTCACGGGCATTGACGGCGTGAATCTTCACGAGGAATTCACGGGCGGATTGATTACGCTCCGGCGCGCCGCCACGATTCTGTGCGCCGTATTAACCGGCGTATTATTCGCCGCGTCGTTGTTTATCATCGCCAATACGATCCGCCTGACGACATTTGACCGGCGGGAGGAAATCGCCGTCATGCGCATTGTCGGCGCGACAAACGGTTTTATCCGCTGGCCGTTCGTCTGCGAGGGATTTTTAATCGGTCTGTTCGGCGCGCTGGCCGGATTTTTCACGCAATGGGCGACTTATTGCATGGCGGTTTCATGGATTTCCGAAAGCGACCGTATGCGAATCTTTGAGATCATCCCGTTCCGGGAAGTCTGGCTGCCCGTGGCGGGCGTGTTTCTGGCCGCCGGACTTCTGACCGGTATCGGCGGCAGTCTGTTTGGCATCCGCCGCTTTCTTGACTTTTGACTTTTTATATTTAATTTTTATATTTAATTTTTATATTTGATTCACGCGAAGGAGACGCGCCGTTTATGAAATATAATAAATATAATAATATCGCGTTCCGGAATCCCGGCAAAGCGCCCGGATTTCTGGCGGGAGCGCTGGCCGTTTTATTGATCTTTTTTCAGGCGTTCCCCGCGCTGGCCGTCACACAAGAGGAAATTGACGATTTGATTCAGGAAGCCGACGCGTTGGAAGAACAGCGGACGGAATTAAATAATCAGATCAATGTTTTGTCTGATACGATTGCGAATACGCTGGCGGAAAAAGAATTATTAGACAACGAAATCGCTGTTTTATCCGACGAGGCGGAAGATATGGAAACGCGCGTCAGTGAGATTCAGGATTCTATCAATCAAAAAGAGCGGGAATTGCGAGAATCTCAAGAAGAGGAGAAGGCGCGTTACGCCTTGTTTTGTGAACGCGTGCGTTCCATGGAGGAAAGCGGCGAGGATTACCGGATGATTTTATTCCGCGCTGACGGTCTGACGGATTTTCTGTCCCGGCTGGATTTTATCGAGGAAATCATGGACGCGGATCGGCGCGTGATGGAAAGCCTAAAAGAAATACAGGAACAGATTCAGCGTCAAAGCGCGGATTTAAACGCGGAAATGCTGGATATGTCGGCGGCTTTGAAGCAACTGGATGAAAAGCGCGCGGAACTGGATCAACAGCGGCAGGCCGCGAATGATTTGATTTTGGAATTACAGGCGAATAAAACGGACGCGGAAGATGATCTGGAATATTTATATCAGGAAGAGGACGAGATTCAGGCGGAAATCACGCGTCTGTCAGAGCAATACGAACGGGAGCAGGCGGCGTTGGAAGCCGCTTTACAGGCGGATATGTCCGACTGGTACGGCGCTTTGATGAGTTCATCGGCTCTTGGCGGATACGCGTGGCCGGTCACCAGTCATAAAATTAATTCGACGTTTGGGGGGCGCGCGTCTCCGGGCGGAATCGGATCGACAAATCACAAGGGCGTTGACATCGGCGGCGTTGGATACGGCACGCCGATTCACGCCTCGAAAGCCGGATTAATTATCGTATCCGAAAGAAGCAATTCTTACGGCAATTACGTCGTGATTTCACACGGCCCCGGCAACACGACGTTATACGCGCACATGGAAAAACGTATGGTCAGCGTTGGCGATTATGTGGAACAGGGCGATATAATCGGCCTGACAGGCTCCACCGGGATTTCAACGGGTCCGCATTTGCATTTTGAAATCGCCGAAAACGGGATCCGGATCAATCCGCTGATTTATCTGTCGGATTATTATCTCGCGTGAATCCCGCGTGATATATTTTGATAGATAGATATATTTTTATAAAAGGGGCGGCGGGGCATGAAAAAATATTTAAAAAATTCTCGCGCGAAAACGATGAAAATTATAATATCAGGCATATTATTTATATTCGCGTCTTTTTACGCGTTCTGTCCCGCGTCCGGAGCGGATTTCAATATGTCAGAGCGGAATCCGGACGAAAATCCGCGCGTTATTACAGGTTTTGACGCGGCGGATTTCACGCGGGATCCGTTGATTTTTTCCCCGGAAAATAAACCGGATTTGGCTCAACTCGCGCTGTCGCTGCCCGCCGCGCTGTCCGTATATCTGGATGGAAATTCTTGTCAAGCGGTTGAAATTCCCGTCTCATGGTTCTGCGCGGGCTGTGATTATGAATCGACGGATTTTTATTACTATCAATTCAGCCCGCAATGGGACGAAAAAAATTATATTCTCGACAGTTGTCTTGATCCGCTCCGGGACGCGCCGTATATTTCCGTCTTTCTCACGGACGCTAATCGGAATATCGCGCGGGATAGAAACCCGGATATAAATTTAAATTTATATTTATCTCAATCCGCCGGGCTTTTGTCCGTTACCAATTCGCCCAATGAGATTTTAGTATATCAATATCTTACGGATGTCATGGGATTGAATACGGCGGCGGCGTGCGGCGTCATGGCGAATATACAGGCGGAATCCGATTTCCGTCCGGACCTGTACGGCGACAATGGGACAAGTTATGGTATCTGTCAGTGGCATGACGGAAAAGACGTGGCAAGATTTACCCAATTGCGTACTTACTGCGAAGAAAATAATTTTGATTATACCACACTGGAAGGACAATTGCGTTATCTGGAATATGAAATGACGCGTGATTCTTATTACGCGTCGATCCTGCGTCAGATCCGGAACGTGGAAAACACGGCTGACGGCGCTTATGAGGCGGCGTCCATCTGGTGTATCAAATTTGAAGTCCCGGCGAATAAAAATCAAGTCGCCATTGTCAGGGGCAATCTCGCCAGAGATCAATATTGGCCGGAGTATATGCCGCCGGATGAGAATCCGGA
>CAJOQY010000255.1 GCA_905236835.1 uncultured Oscillibacter sp.
AATAATAAACTTGTCGGCGGGATCGCGAAATTTGTCGCGCCGGTACAGGATGAGATTATTAATAAATTAAATTTAAAGCCGGATAGTTTGATTGTGATTACAGCCGGGAAACAGGCGTTGAAAACGGCGGGCGTCTTGATTAAAATCTTAGGCGCGGCGGTCCCGGGGCATATGGATAAAGAGCAATACGCGTTTTGCTGGATTGTGGATTTCCCCATGTATGAAATCGGGGAGGAATCCGGCGAACTGGAATTTTGTCACAATCCGTTCTCGATGCCGTCCGGCGGGTTGGATGTGTTGCGAAAAGCGCATAACGGGGAGATTGATCCGTTAAATATCATGGCGGATCAATATGATCTTGTATGCAACGGCGTGGAATTAAGTTCGGGAGCCGTGAGAAATCACGATCCGGAGATTATGCTCAAAGCGTTTGAACTTGTCAGACTGGGAGAGGATGACGTGAAATCGAAATTCCCGGCGATGTATAACGCGTTCTGTTACGGCGCGCCGCCCCACGCGGGAATCGCGCCGGGCGTGGATCGGATGATTATGTTATTATGCGGCGAGGAATCTATACGGGAAGTGATTCCGTTCCCGATGAATAAGAACGCGCAGGATGTCATGATGGACGCCCCCGGAACGGTCACGCAAAAGCAGTTGGACGAGCTGCATATTAAAATTATAACGGGCGGGAAAGAATAAAAATAATATAAATAAAATATAAACGGCGTGGAGATGATGTTATGTCGCTGGCGCGTGAATATGATATGTATGATTATGAAAATATGCTGTCATGGGATGAGCGCGAACGCTGGGAGTTAATCGACGGCAAAGCGTATCAGATGGCCGCGCCGACGATTACACACCAGAGGGTCAGCCGGAATTTATTTCGACAGATTGACGCGTATTTCCGGGATAAAAAATGTGAGGCGTTTTACGCGCCGTTTGACGTGAAATTATTCGCGAAGAAAGACGACGCGCCGTCTGATATAGATACGGTATTACAGCCGGATATAGCGGTTATATGCGATCCGGAGAAACTGGACCGGACCGGATGCCGGGGCGCGCCGGATTGGATTATAGAAATCCTGTCAGATTCGACAGGACGCCGGGACCGTCGGGAGAAATATGGATTGTATGAGGAAGCGGGCGTGCGGGAATATTGGATTGTCGATCCGGATATGCGGGTAATTTTAGCGCATAATTTGGAAAACGGCGAATATCAGGCGCCGAAAGCGTACACGGAACAAGCGCGGGCGACGCCGGGAATATTCCCGGAATGCGTAATTGAAATCGCGGATGTCTTTCGGGATATATAAGAATTATAATAAAAAATCCCCGGACGGAAAATAAAATCCTGTCCGGGGAATTTTTTATAAATATATGGAAAAATAATTTAAAACGTGACTTCACCGTCATGGGATAATAAAGAAGCGGACATCATGCCTTTTAAATTCATGAGATCGCGGATTAAATTAGATCCCTGATTGGTGCGGAGTTCCATGGTAATATCGAGAGAATCTATAGTACGGTTGCGGGATTTGATATGGGGATGTTCGCTGTAACGGTTGACGACCTGCATCATGACGCTTTCGCCGTCGAGATCGGTGGTATTGATGACCAGAATCATAGGCGCGCGGGCGACGGGCAGACGGTCAAGGAGCAGGACGAAAGCGGTTAAAATCAGGGATAAAATCACGGCGAATTCGGCGAGACCCGCGCCGCAGATAATGCCGACGCTGATGGACCAGAATAAAAACATCAGGTCCATAGGGTCTTTGATAGCGGTGCGGAAACGGACGATGGACAGCGCGCCGACCATGCCGAGGGAAATCACGATAGAGGATTGAACGGTTAAGATAATAGCGGCTGTAATGACGGACACGCCCGCGATAGAGATATTAAAATTTTTGGAATAGAATGTTTTCCGGGTAATGACGCGGTAGACGAAAAAGACGTACAAGGCGAGGAACGAAGTCAGAACCATGACAGAGACCGCCGCCGCCGCGCCGATTTCGGCGCCCTGCCAGCCTTCTAAGAAAGATTTTTTAAAAATGTCGCTGAATGACATAATAATCATCGCCCCTCGTGATAATATATAATAATATATAAATATAAAAATAATATGAAAATTTATAACGCGTATTTGCGGCAGAGATAATACTTGGAAAAAGCGGTCTGCCAAAGGTTGTCTAATTGTAAAGAGTGGTAAACGGCGTCGGGGAGGAAGGCGTCGAATTTGACTTCCAGCAGCTGCATCCCGGCGGGGAGAATCGGACGTTTATTGATTCTGGGTTGAAAGAAGGACTGAAAATCGGAAGAGGACGAGACGGAAGTATCGAACGTGGCGCGGACGTTTCCGGCGCGGTAGATAAATGGAAAGCGTTCGTATTCGACGATGACGGCGGGATGTAATTTCGCGGACAGCATAGCGGCGCGGAAGTCGCGCAAAAGGGTCTGATTTGGGGACGCGTCGCGGATAGGTTGTCCGGAGATAAGATTTTCGGCCTGAGAGCGGGTAATCCGGCAGGCGGATTTTAAAGTTTTGCCCCGGTCTTTGCGTTTTAATTCTAATTGGATACGCTCGGCGGAATGGTTATAAATCCGGATACGGTATTTGGCGCGGTGGTCAAGGCCGAATTCGTTGGCGTAATAACAGGAATTATGATAATCGTCAAAGTAGAGACTGCGGATGTTATAATGTCCATATTGGGCGTGTGGATCGGGGGGCATCAAGCCCTGAATGCGGGTCTGTAAAATAACAAGCTGGGCGTTGGAGACGAGATATTTATATTCATGACGGTAAACGGGTTCTTCCGTGCGGGTAACGACGACAGGCGCGGGATCTGTCTGACCGTGTTCAACGATAATGCGCATATTAAAATAATTCCTCCTGTTTGCGGCGTCTGGCGTCGGTACGGATGAGCAGGAAAAGGACGACGCCCAGAAACTCAAAGCATAACAGGGCGGTGAGCGTGGGTTCATCCTGCCACGGGACAGGGGTCTTTTTTTCCTCTTCGGCCTGACGGGCTTCCGGATCGCTGCCGGGGTCTTTGCCGGATTGATTTTGATTGT
>CAJOQY010000256.1 GCA_905236835.1 uncultured Oscillibacter sp.
CGCGGCCTGTCATGGACGGAAATCCTGAAATATTTTCGCCAATCCGGTTACGCCGTCACGGAACGAGGCCTGCGTAACTGGCGCCGCGCCGCCGTCCGCCGCGCCAATATGATATGCCAAGACAGAAAAAATATAAAAAAATAAATCCGTCCACATGATATTTCCGCTTTACAAGCGAAAAAAGATATGATATAGTAAACGCCGGAAATCGGGCCGTGACGCAATCACGCTTTTTATATCATCCGGTCCGTGACGCAATCCCGGAGCTTCGCCGCGCGGATTTCCCCTGTCCCGTGACGCGGTCCCGAGGAAATTTATCAAACGGCGCGCGAATTTATCTTTCATGGCGCGAAAACACGCGAAATCACACGAAAGCGCGTGAAAAACGCGAGAACACGCGAAAGCGCGTGAAAACATGAAAAACGCGAAAACATGAAAACCAAACGCGCGAACGCCGAAAAACAGAAAGGTGGAAATTTTTCATGCTCCGCAAAGAACAGAAAACCGCGATTATCGACGCCAACCGCACCCATCCCAACGACACCGGCTCCCCGGAGGTTCAGATTGCCATTCTCACCGAGCGGATTAATATCCTGACCGAGCATATGCGCCAGAACCCGCAGGACAAACACTCCAACCGCGGCTTGTTGAAAATGGTCGGCAAGCGGCGCAGCCTGCTGGATTATTTACAGCGCAAGGACATCGCGCGTTACCGCGCCTTGATCGCGAAACTGGGCATCCGCAAATAATATCGCTTTACCGGGGCGGCGGGGCAGGATTTCCGCCGCCTCTTTTGCGTGACGTTCCGTAATCACACGCGCGTTTCCCTGATTGAAAAGTCAAACAATTCCGGACAGCCGTCTTTTTGTGTGTGAAACCGCGCCCGAAAATAATCATAAATTTCCGGCGTGGTTTCATATGCAAAAAGAGAGGCTCCCGGAATCAAAAATTTAAAAATTTAAAATCAAAAAAAGGAGTTCCTCAATGTCAACTTTGATTACAAAAAGAACATTCCCGAATTATCGCAAATACGAAATGGAACTGGCCGGACGGCCTTTGACGCTGGAAACCGGCAAACTGGCGGAACTGGCGAACGGCGCCGTCATGGTCGGATACGGCGAAACCCGCGTATTGGTCTGTGTCACGGCGTCCTCACGGCCCCGCGAGGGCGTGGATTTCTTTCCGCTGAGCGTGGATTTTGAGGAAAAATTATATGCCGTTGGCCGGATTCCGGGCAGTTTTACCCGCCGGGAAGGCCGTCCGGGCGAAAAGGCGATCCTGACCGCGCGCGTGATTGACCGTCCCATTCGTCCCCTGTTCCCGTATGACTTCCGGAATGATGTCTCCGTCAACGCCACCGTGATGAGCGTCGATCATGACTGTTCGCCGGAAGTCGCGGCGTTGATCGGCACATCCGCCGCGCTCGCGATTTCCGATATTCCGTGGCATGGACCCGTGGGCGCGCTGAAACTCGGCATTGTGGACGGGGAGATTATTTTCAATCCCGACAGCGAACAGCGCAAAATATCGGATCTGGATTTGACCGTGGTCTCCACAAAAGAAAAAGTCGTCATGATTGAGGCCGGCGCGTATGAAATTGACAACGATACGATGTTTAAAGCGATTCAAATGGCGCATGAGGAGAATCAAAAGCAGATTGATTTGATCAATCAAATGGTCGCGGAAGTCGGCAAAGCGAAATTTGAATACCCGCACGCGGCGTTCGATCAGGAATTATATCATAAAATACGCGAAAAATATATTCAAGAAGCGCGGGAGGCGCTGGATACGGATGATAAAAACATCCGGGAATCGCGCTGGAACGCCATGATTGAAAAATGGCTGGAAGATTATCAGGAGGAATATCCGGATCTGCCGCAATATCTGGAAGAATTCACTTATAAATTACAGAAAGAAATTGTCAAAGCGTGGTTATTGGAAGGCCATCGTGTGGACGGACGCGCGAAAAACGAAATCCGGCCTTTGTCCGCCGAAGTCGGGGTTCTGCCGCGCGTACACGGATCGGGACTGTTCACGCGCGGACAGACGCAGGTTTTATCCATCGCGACATTGGACACGCTGTCCGGCAATCAGAAATTGGATAATATCTGGGAGGACACGGAAAAGCGCTATATGCACCATTATAATTTTCCGGGCTATTCCGTGGGCGAGGCGAAACCCGCCCGATCTCCCGGACGCCGCGAAATCGGACACGGCGCGCTGGCCGAACGCGCTTTGATCCCCGTATTGCCGGATACGGAATCTTTCCCGTATGCCATCCGCGTTGTCAGTGAGGTGTTATCTTCCAACGGATCGACATCGCAAGGCTCCGTATGCGGCTCGACGCTTGCCTTAATGGACGCGGGCGTCCCGATTTCCGCGCCGGTGGCGGGCATTTCCTGCGGTTTGATACAGGACGAAAACGGCGGTTTCACGACGTTTATAGACATTCAGGGCGTGGAGGATTTTCACGGCGAAATGGATTTCAAAGTCGCCGGGACGAAACAGGGCATCACGGCCATTCAAATGGATCTCAAAAACGACGGCCTGACCATGGAAATTATCAAAAACGCGCTGGAAATCACATATGACGCGCGTTGTGAGATTATTGATCAAATTATGCTCCCGGCGATTGGCGAACCGCGCGCGGAAGTGTCGCGTTACGCGCCCAAAATGATCACCATGCGCATTGATCCGGATAAAATCCGCGATGTTATCGGCAAAGGCGGAAGCGTGATTCAGAAAATCACAGCCGATACCGGCGCGAAAATTGATATTAACGAGGACGGGACAATTTATATCGCCTGCGCCGACGCGGAAGGCTGTGACGCCGCCAAGCAATATATTGAGGACATCGTATTCGTTCCGGAGATCGGACAGCTTTATTATGGCCGCGTGGTACGCATCATGGCGTTTGGGGCGTTTGTGGAACTGGCTCCCGGCAAAGACGGGCTTGTGCATATTTCCCGCCTGTCTGACCGGCGTGTTGACCGCGTGGAAGATGTCTGTCATATCGGCGATATGATGTGGGTAAAAGTCACGGATATAGACGAAAA
>CAJOQY010000257.1 GCA_905236835.1 uncultured Oscillibacter sp.
CCGGGATTCCACGTCGTTATATTGCTTAATATCTTTAAATCCGGCGTTCGTCATGCCGAGTTCCTCGCCTTGATAAATATACGGCGTCCCGCGCAGAAAATGAATAAACGTCCCCAGCGCTTTCGCGGATTGTTTCCAGTAATTTTTCTCGTCGCCGAAACGGGACACAATACGGGGCTGATCGTGATTGCACCAGAACACGGCGTTCCATCCGCCGTGACGCGCCATTTCCTCCTGCCATTGTTGGAACAATTCGCGCAATTTTACCAGATCCGGCGGCATCAACGCCCATTTATCGCCGTCTTTATAATCCACTTTCAAATGATGAAAGCTGAAGCACATGGATAATTCATGACTTTCCGGATTGGAATATTTAATGCAATTATCCAGCGTCGTGGAAGCCATTTCGCCGACAGTAATCATATTTTCAATGCCCGTATCCGTCACAAGCTCGCGGATAAACTCGTGTATATGCCGCCCGTCTTTGCAATATTTATGCCCGCTGCCCGCGCCACAGGTCTCGAAACTTTCCGGCTTTGAGACTAAATTTAACACGTCGAACCGGAAACCTTTGACGCCTTTTTCTTTCCAAAATCTGATTACGTTTTTTAATTCTTCCCGGACTTTCGGATTTTCCCAGTTCAAATCCGGTTGAGATTTATCAAATAAATGCAAATACCATTTGTTTAAATCCGGGACGTATTCCCAAGCGGGCGTGCCGAAACTGCAGATCCAATCCACCGGCGGGCCGCCGTTGACGCCGTCCCGGAAAATATAATAATCCATATATTCCGGGTCGCCTTTCAACGCTTTTTTGAACCATTCATGATCCCATGACGTGTGATTAAACACCATGTCGAACATAAAGCCCATACCCAGCGCGTCGGCTTCGGCGATCATGTTTTCGCAATCTTCCATTGTCCCGAACATGGGATTGACGGCGCGATAATCCGCCACGTCATAGCCGTTATCATACATGGGGGACGGGAAAAACGGCGTCACCCAGATATAATCCACGCCGAGGCTTTTGATATAATTTAATTTCGATCTGATGCCGTTTAAATCGCCGATTCCGTCTCCGTTGGAATCGCAAAAAGATTTGATATAAATCTGATAAACCACGCTGTTTTTAAAATTATTTTTCAAATCATCCATTGCGTGATTTTCCTCCTTTTCCATCTTTTTTCCGTCCCTCCCAAGGGGAGCAAAACGAAATCAAAAAGATGATTTCTTTTCACGTTCCCCCTCCCCTGATTCAGGGGAGGGGGTAAGATTCTTGTTATTATCGCCTTTATTCCGCGTGGGCGATAGTATCCTGTCCGGCTATCACATCTTGTCCGGCATTGAATTTGAATTTCTCATATCCGCCGTCGTCCGTGATAACCATCATGGTAATCATGGGATGATTCGCCGCTTTGATTTTCACCGGATCAAATGTAATCAGCTTGTCGCCCGCTTTCACGCGCTGTCCGCGCCGGACGTGAATTTCAAATCCGTCGCCGTTCATGCCGACGGTGTCTAATCCGATATGCAGTAAAATCTCAATCCCGTTGGGAAGCGTTAATCCAAGAGCGTGATTGCTCCCGTCCATGGTCTGAGATACCACGCTGTCCGCCGGGGCCAGTAAAATATTGCTTGTGGGATCAATCGCGATACCGTCGCCCAGAACCTTTTCGGCGAACGTCTGATCCGGCACGTTTTCAATGGCAACCGTTTTGCCGGTCAGAAACGCTTTGAAATCCGCCGGCGCGTGGGCGGCTTTCGCCTCCGCGTCAAATACAGCCGCTTCAGCGTCCAGACGTTCCGCCTCGGCTTCGGCGGTGGCTTCCGCGTCCAGTCCCTTCCGATGTCCGACGATATAAGTCAACGCAAACGGAATGACAATCGCGATCAGCATACACACGGCGAACGAGGCCATATATTCCGGACGGATTGAGAGAATCCCCGGCAGACCGCCGACGCCGATAGCCGTCGCCGTGACGCTTGTCGCCGTGCTGACAATGCCAGCCGCGCAGGAGCCGATCATGCCGCAGATAAACGGGAATACATATTTTAAATTAATACCGAACATCGCCGGTTCCGTGACGCCTAAATAACAGGAAATGCAAGACGGAATATTTAACTCCTGCGATTTCGCGCTCTTGCGCTGGAGGGCGATCATGCCCAGAACCGCCGATCCTTGCGCGATATTCGATAACGCGATCATCGGCCAAAGCATGGTCCCCGCGTGAGCCGTCCCTTGAGATCCGGCGATCAACTGCAAGTCAATCGCGTTGCTCATGTGATGCAAGCCCGTAATCACCAGCGGCGCGTAGAAGAATCCGAACACCGCGCCGAATAACACCCGGAACGAACCGCTGATTCCCGCGTATACGACATCAGAGATAACCGCGCCGATTTTCCATCCAATCGGGCCAAGTACGAAATGCGCCGCCATGACCGCGCATAAAATACTGCAAAACGGCACTAATATCATCGACACGACTTTCGGCGATATTTTCTTGAAAAATCTCTCCAAATACGCCAGCGTAAACGCCGCTAAAATCGCCGGGAGTACCTGCGCCTGATAGCCGATCATATTGACTTTAATAAAGCCGAAATCCCATTGATTAATCGTCCCGTTGGCTAACGCGTCCGCCACGGCATAAGCGTTCGTCAACTGCCCGGAAACAAGCGTCAGGCCAAGAATAATGCCCAGCATTTCCGTTCCGCCCATCTTTTTCATGACCGTCCAGCAGATTCCCACCGGGATTCCCACATGGAACACCGCCTCGCCGATCAGCCATAAAAAGTGGTCGATGCCCGCCCAGAACTGGCTTTGCGAAACCAGCGTCGCGCCGTTGAAAACTTCCATGCTGTCAATGACATTCCGGAAACCTAAAATCAAGCCGCCCGTGATAATCGCCGGAATCAGCGGCGCGAATATCTCCGCCAGAGATGTCATCAGTTTCTGCAAAATATTCTGATTCTGCTTGGACATGCTCTTGACCTGTTCTTTCGACACGCCCGACACGCCCGACACCGCCGCGAAATCGTCATAGAAATCCGCTACTTCATTGCCGATAATCACCTGAAATTGCCCCGCCTGCGTGAACGTGCCTTTGACGGACGGAATATTCTCAATCCGTTTAATATCCGCCTTTTTCGGCTCCACCAGTACATAACGCATACGCGTTATGCAATGGGACACCGCCGCGATATTCTCGCTTCCGCCAATCGCGGCCAGCAATTCCTTCGCGTCCTCCGTGAATTTGCCCATACTTCCGCCTCCCATATCATCGCCGTTTTTGATTTGTTTACACAACTAAGTTAAATTTATATTAACACGTTTAAACAAACTCGTCAAGAGAAAATAATAAAAAACCTGCACAAATCGAGACGCCTCAAATTGTGCGGGTTTCCAAAACATTTTTTTACTTTTCCTGCCCGCGCCGACGGACAGAGCCATAAAACACAAACCGATCCGCCCTGTGGCGGGACTGCGTATATTCAAACTGTACGCCGCTGGCGTTAAACGTCCGGCTGCTGACCACCGCCATGCAGTTATACGCGCCAAGATTCAAATATTCCCGATCCAGCGGGACGGCAAGCTCCACCGTATATTTACGCTGTGTCGTGATAATCTTTTCTTTCAAATCCCGTTCCATGTATTCATATATAGACGCCTCCGCGATTGTCGGCGTTAGGCCCCGCGTTATCTTTTTCAGAAAATAATTATGATCCAGTATCAAAGCCTCGCCCGCCAGACTTCTCACGCGGCGCAGATAATAAATCTCTTCCCCGGCGGATAATCCCGTCAGTTCATGAAGCGGCTCGTCTACTGTCAGTTCCGTAAAATATACGACCCGCGTCGTCACTTCCAGATGATTCCGCTCCGCCGCCTCTTTCATGCTCTCAATGCCGCTTATCATAAATTCCGTCTGTTCCGCTGTCTGTTCCGATTTTCGCGAAAGCACAAAAACCCCTTTGCCGTGGACGCTTTGTACATAACCGTCCTCCGCCAATCGTCCGATGGCGCGGCGCACCGTATTGCGCGCGCAGGAAAACCGTTTTGTCAAACGCTGTTCCGGCGGAAGTCCTTTCGGATAAGCGCCGTTTTCGATCTCCTGACGAAGTTCCCGATAGATTTCCTCATATCTGGCCGACGCCATAAAA
>CAJOQY010000258.1 GCA_905236835.1 uncultured Oscillibacter sp.
GCGGCGTCCCGCAGATTGAAGTGACGTTTGATATTGACGCCAACGGCATTGTAAACGTCTCGGCGAAAGATCTTGGCACCGGCAAAGAACAGCATATCACGATCACTTCTTCGTCGAACATGAGCAAAGAGGATATTGACAAGGCTGTCAAAGAAGCCGAACAGTTCGCCGCGCAGGATAAAAAGCAAAAAGAAGAAGTCGAAACTCGCAATCAGGCGGATCAGATGGTCTATCAAAGCGAAAAGACGCTGTCCGAAATGGGAGATAAAATTCCGGCGGACGACAAGGCGAAAGTCCAATCCGGCATTGATAAATTAAAAGAAGCGTTAAAAGGCACGGACACGGCGGTTATCAAATCCGCGACGGAAGAGTTACAGCAGGCGTTTTACGCGGTCAGCGAGAAATTATATCAAAACGTCAATCCGCAAAATAACGGCGCGCAGGGCGGCGCGGGTCCGGATATGGGCGGCGGATTTAACGGCGCGTCCGGCGCGGGCGATCATAACAACGGCCAGCAGTATTATGACGCTGATTATAAAGTCGTAGACGATGACGATAATAATAAATAAAATATAAAAATCATTTACGCCCTCGGCGTCGTATAAACGGCGTCGGGGGAAAGGACGGCTTTTGGAGGCGCTTATATGGCGGATAACAAGCGTGATTATTATGAAGTCCTGGGCGTCGAGAAAGGCGCGTCCGGGGATGAGATCAAAAAAGCGTATAAAAATATGGTCCGGAAGTATCATCCGGATTTAAATCCGGGCGATAAAACGGCGGAAGAGAAAATGAAAGAGGTCAACGAGGCCTATGAAATTTTGTCCGATCCGCAGAAAAAATCAAGATATGATCAATACGGACACGCGGGCGTGGATCCCAATTTCGGCGCGGGATTCAACGGCGGTGGTTTTGATGTCGATCTGGGCGATCTGGGCGATATTTTCGGCAGTTTCTTTGGCGGCGGTTTTGGCGGTTCGCGCCGGAGCAATCCCAACGCCCCGCAGCGCGGCGCGACAATTGAGACATCCGTCACAATCAGTTTTGAGGACGCCGCTTTCGGCTGTGAGCGAGATATTAATATAGACCGCTCTGAAACCTGTCCGGAATGCAAGGGCAGCGGATGCGCGCCGGGGACCAGTCCGGAGACCTGTTCCGAATGCCACGGAACCGGACAGATTCAAATGCGCCGTCAGACGCCGTTCGGAACCATGGCGACATCGGCCCCCTGCGCGAAATGCGGCGGACGCGGGAAATTTATCCGCCAGCCGTGCAAAGAATGCCGGGGACTTGGCACAGTCCGCAAACGCGAGACTATTAAGGCCAGTATTCCCGCCGGAATCGACCACGGCCAGCGAATCAATTTGCAGGGACAGGGCCACGCCGGACGCAACGGCGGCCCCGCCGGGGATGTGTTAATTACTGTCGCCGTGCGGCCCCATGAGATTTTCCAGCGTCAGGGCAATGACGTGTTTTCCGAAAAGACTATTACCTTTACACAGGCTGTACTTGGCGCGGAATTGGAAATCCCCACGATTGACGGCAAAGTCAGTTATACCCTCCCGGAGGGGACCAAAAGCGGAACAAGATTCCGTCTGCGCGGCAAGGGGATTCCGTATATCCACGGCCACGGCAACCGGGGCGATCAATATGTCACGGTCCGGATCGACACGCCGCGAAATCTGACCCGCGAACAGAAAGAGGCGTTAATTAAATTCTCACAGGCTATGGGAGAGGACGCCCCGGAAGAGAAAAAATCTATTTTCGGCAAGAAACGCAAACGCTAAATTTAAATAAAAAAAACAGCTTCCCAATTTGGGGGGCTGTTTTTTTTTATCATATACGCGATGAACGACGGAAAAACATGTTTCGCAGATAACGCCGCATGGGCGCGGGATCGTCACGGCTGGAAAGCGCTTCTTTTGAGAAAAAACAATCGGGAATCCCGGCGAAAAATGATTTCAAACGCCCGTGACGCAGTAAATCCAGCATGGCGGCGGCGTCGTTTAACAAAAATCTCATCCTGACGCCGTTTTGACAGCTTGGATAATTATAATGATTATTATCTCCGTCCGTCCATTCGCCCGACGCCGCCAGCGCGTATCGGATGATCATTTCACTTCCCGCTTTCTCCGTCAAAGGGAAACTGCCCCAGATACGGGGATTGACTTCCAGAATCTTTCCGGCTTTAAATTCCACCATGGCCAGACCCTGAAACTGAAATGATTTCAAAAGCGAATGCGCCTGTCTGACCAATTCCGGTTTATATACGCTTTCACAGCACGTCGACGGCCCGCCGCTGATTGGATACTCCCGGATCCGCCGATGACAGATACAATCCAGCAATTCGCCGTTTTGATCTAATAACAAACTCGCGCCCTCGCCGTCGCCCTCTAATTTTTCCTGTACCAGCGGCTCCGGATCCCACGCGGACATGACGGACACAGCCGACAGAAATTCGCGCTCGTTCCGCGCGATTTGATACCGGTCTTTCGCCTTTAATCCATACCGCTCCCCACAACGGGGTTTGACAATCACCGGATACCGATCCGGCTTCCCGGCGTATTGCTCCGGGACGGGGAGACCCAGTTCCATACAGCGGCGGTGAACGGCGGATTTGTCATTAAGCATATCTAGCGCGGCGGGCGGGGCAATGATAAAATCGCATACCCGGGAAAAACGCTCTCTCTGCCATGACACCGTATTCAGCGAAACCGCGCCCACGCACAACAACACCGGGTGACGATATTCATCCAGAAGCGCGTACAGCCTGTCGGCGTACAGCCTGTCGGACACGGAGCCGGACAGCCACCGCCGCTCCGATACATAACGCGAATCGAACACAGGCGGCGTCAGGGGACAGTCGCCCCGCGTCTGCGTCACGATCACGCGCCAACCGGCCCGCCCCAGCGTCCGCGCCGCCGCCACCGACGACCGATACTTTCCGTCTGTGATGACCGCCGTTTTCATCTCCCGTCCCCCCTCGTTTATCCTTCCGCGCATTATAACACGTCCCGTCCCCCTTTGCAAGCCGCGCGCAATTGAATCTCAACCCCTGTTCCCTTTCTCCTGAATTAGAATCGGAAGAACGCGATTCGCGGCCTTTCCCTTTTTTCGCGGTCCCTTATAAAGACTGAGCGTCCCCGACTGGGCGTTTCCATCCGAGGACGGGAGATGGGTCTTTGCCAATGAAAATTTACACATACTGTTTGACACGCGTGAAATCGGATATATTGATTTTAGGCGCGGGGCGTGTTATAATAATAAATATGACGCGAAAGGGACAGGGGGGCGCGGGTATGCTGAAAATCAGCGTCCGGATGACGCCGGACAGGGGCGAAGCGGATTTGGAACGGGAGATCTTGCGGATTTTACGATGTCGCCGGGAAGATTTATTGGAATATAAAATTTTGCGGCGCAGTCTGGACGCGCGGGAAAAACCCGTTTATTTATATACAATCGCCGCGCGGGTCCGGGATGAGAAAAAGACGCTCCGCCGCGCGGGACGCCACGCGAGTATATTAGAACCCGACGCGGGTTATACAATGCCAACGCCGCTGTTGTCGGATCAAACCAGCGGCGCGGATACGGATCAAAATCCGCGTCCGGTCGTGATTGGCGCGGGTCCGGCTGGATTGTTCGCCGCGCTGATTCTGGCCAACGCCGGATTGAGGCCGATCTTGATCGAACGCGGGGAAGCGGTCGAACAACGGCGGGAAGCGGTTGAAATTTTCCGGCGTTCCGGCGTATTCAATCCGGCGTCGAATATTCAGTTCGGCGAGGGCGGCGCGGGGACGTTTTCAGACGGCAAACTCCATACCGGTACACGGGACAAACGCCATCGGTTTATTTTAGAACGCTTCGTCGATTTCGGCGCGCCGCCGGATATTTTAATAGATTCCCGGCCCCATATCGGCACGGATTTTTTATATGATATTTTACAAAATTTCCGGAAAAAATTATTGGAATCAGGCGCGGAAATCAAATATCGCCATACGCTCACGGGATTGGAAATCAAAAACAAAAAACTGACCGGGGTAATTTTATCCGGTCCGGACGGGGAGAAAACGGATTTACCCTGTACGCGGTTGATATTAGCCCCCGGACATTCCGCGCGGGATACGTTTGAATTATTATATCAATCCGGCATTCCCATGACGCCGAAAGCGTTCGCCATGGGCGTCAGAATTGAGCATTCACAGGAGAAAATCAACGCCGCGCAATATCATGTTAATCAGCGCGGCGGATGGGGTATGGCCGGACGGCGGAATCTGAAAATCTATCAAGCCCTGCCGCCCGCGTCGTATCAGTTATCGTGTCATATGCCCGCGACGCCGGTTTTATCCGATGATTCCGGCATCTCGAATTTCAACAGCGGACGCGGAATATTTTCATTCTGCGTCTGTCCGGGGGGATTTGTGATTCCGGCGGCGTCGGAATCGGGCGGGATTGTCACAAACGGCATGAGCGAATACGCCCGCGACGGTGAGAATATCAACGGCGGATTGCTTGTCAGCGTCACGCCCGCCGATTTTTATTTAAATCATAATCTTGATAATTTTAACAATTTGAATCTTGATTTTGACGGCGATCAAGATTATTATCCTGATTTGTATCACGCGCGAAGCCCGCTGGCGGGAATCAAATTTCAGCGTCAATTAGAACAAGCCGCGTATCAATTGGCGAATCCGGACGCCGGAGCGGATTTAAATTCAAATTCAGATTTAAAGCGCGCGTTTTTCGCGCCGGTTCAGCGCGTGGGGGATTTTTTAAATCATATCCCGTCCACCGGTCCGGGGAAGATTCTCCCAAGTTATCAACCGGGCGTCGCGTGGACGGATTTGCACGATTGTCTGCCGCCGTGGATGTCCGGCGCGCTGGAATGGGCGATTCCGCATCTGGGGAAAACATTATCCGGCTTTGACGACCCCGACGCCGTATTGACCGGCGTGGAGACGCGGAGTTCGTCGCCGGTGCGGATTTTACGCGGCGCGGATTATCAATCCGAAATCCGGGGGTTCTATCCCTGTGGGGAGGGCGCGGGATACGCGGGCGGCATCATGTCCGCCGCCACGGATGGTATTTTATGCGCCGAAGCCCTTCTGCGGGATTGGTATCAATCAAAATAAACAGAATAAAACGTGAATTTTATAAAAATTCAGGAGGGGGATCTATACATGAGCCGTAATATCTGCGTGGTACAAGATTTTCTCACGGAAAAACATAAAGCGCAAATCAAAGAAACGGCGGAAAAACTGGATTTTACAGTCTGGTTTTATACGGCGCGGGAAAAGGAAGAGGCCAAAAAACGCGTGCGGGACTGTGAAATTTTATATGCCCAGATGCCGGAAGTGTTACAGGCGGCGGGGGAGAATTTAAAATGGTACGCGGCGTCATCGGCGGGCGTGGATGTATATTGCAAAGACCCGGCTTTATTCGCCAATCCGGATTGTATGCTGACCAGCGCGAATGTCTACGGCGTCACAATTGCCGAACACGTGATTATGGCGGCTTTGATGTTACTGCGGCGTATGCCGGATTATGAGAATTATACGCGGGAATACCAATGGCCGCCGAAGCCGCTTCCGGTGAGATCGATCCGCGACGGCGTGTTTATGATACTCGGCA
>CAJOQY010000259.1 GCA_905236835.1 uncultured Oscillibacter sp.
CGGCTGAAATCCCGCGTCGAGAATGCTTTGCGCCGCCTGTTTCAATCCGCCGGGGAAATTATATCCCGTTTGTAACCAGTCCCCCGGGTGCGGCGCGTATCCGGCGTCGATTTCAATATATTGAAAATCCGCCACCGGGCAGGACTTCATGCCTTTTAAATATTCATCCAACAGAGATTGATCTATCGTTTGATATAAATAATACCAGCTGTTCCAGAAAAAGGCGGGAGGTTTACGCCGTCTTGCGCCCATCGTTTTTGCGATTCGTTCCGCGCAATGACGCAGTCCCGCCTCCAGACCGGTTTGTTCTTCCAGATACAATGTCGGAAAAGATACGGATTCCCCGCCGGTTCCCTCCAGATTAAATCCCCCGGAAAACGCGGCGAAATCTTGAAATAACTGTCCGTGAGGTCCCACGCGGAAGCACAAATCATATCGACTATGATCTTCAGCATAGGCAAGCAATACGTTTTCTTCCCGATATAAAGCGATAAGCCCATGAGAAACGGGCATGGAATCCGTGACGGCGAACGTCCCGGACGGGCCTTCCATGCCGAATCCCTGTATAAAAACATGATCCGCCCCGGCAATACGAGCGTTTCCAAGAGGTTCCAAATCATGAATACCGGGCAACCCTTCCAAACAAGCGGACACCGCGATCCTATCGTCTTCCCGCGTCAAACGGATGATAACCGTTCCGCTTTCCAGATGATAAGCGATTGAATCCCCTTCCACGCGAACGCGGACGGGACGCAGGGGCTGTCCGTCGATGGACGGATAATTATCCGCCAAATCAATATATTCTCCGAGAATATCAAAACCGCCGTTGGGATGAATAAGACAGCGCATATATGTAACCCCCAAATTCCCCCAAATTTAATCGCGTGTTCGGCGTCTTTTTCGACAATTTTTATTTATTTTATCACATATTTATGATACTTGTCAATAGGCTATTTCAAGCGATGAGTATAAAAAATACAGAAATATTGGCGCGTAAAAAAATTGAAATTTCGGATTTACCTGAAAAATTATGATAATATTTATCAAATCAATTAGCCTGATATTTCGCCGGATCATTAGCCTGAGCGCGACTTTCAGTCGCCTTATAATAAACCACCGGCTTTCGCCGGTGGTAGTTTCATTCACTTTTTCCGCGCCAGATCCGCCACATATTTCGCGGCGCTCTGTCCGGCCACAAGGCCTTCTCCCGCCGCTTTCGATACCTGTAACGGCCCGCCCGTACAATCTCCCGCCGCGAATACGCCCGGCAGATTCGTCGCCATGCTTCGATCCGTTTTCACATATCCGTTTTCAATCTCAATGCCGGGAAACACGTCCGTAGGGGCCAACGCCGGACGCAACAGAAAGACACAGGCCGTTTCCACCGTCTCCCCGTCGCAAATCACGCGTTCCGCTTTCGCGCCGCCGATAATTTCGCATTTCTTCGGGCGGTCAAAATATGTCACTTGACAGCCGATGGAGGCCAGAAACTCCGCTTCTTTTTTCGCGCTGTCGCTGTAACCGGCCACAACAACGGGTTTATTGCGATATAACATCCCGTCGCAGGTGGCGCAGTAACTGACGCCCCGGCCCAAAAATTCCGCCTCTCCCGGGAATTTTTTCGCGCGCGCCACGCCGCCCGCCAAGATCACGGCTTTCGCGTTCTCCATATCGCTTCCCACGCTGACAAACCAGTCAGTTTCCATGGATACGGCGTTTAAAACGCGTCCTTCCCGGAATTCCGCGCCCGCCCGCTCCGCGTGGGCGTGAAGGGTTTTCAGCAAATCCGCGCCGCTCATGCCGGGCAATCCAAGATAGTTGTCCACTTTTTCCGCCCGCCACAGCGGATTCTCTTCCAACGGGTTGGAAATCACAAGAACGCTCCGGCCCCTTGCCCGCGCGTTCACCGCCGCCGACAGCCCCGCCGGACCGCCGCCAATGATAATTATATCATGCGCCATAAACTCCCCGCCTTTCAGATCAGCGCGGCAATATCCGCCTCAAAACTCATGGGTTCACTGGTGGGATCAAAGCGCTTGACGACGTTTCCCTCACGATCCACCAGAAATTTCGTGAAATTCCATTTAATATCATTCGGCTTCTGGCAAGTCTTGCTGATCGCCGCGATCGCTTTCATGGCGGCTTTGTTTTTCAGCCCCTCGATTTTCTCGTCCGGCTGTTGCGCTTTCAAATAGCTATATAACGGCTCTTCCGTATCGCCGTTTACGTCGATTTTCGCCAACTGGTCAAAACTGGTCTGATATTTCGCGGTGCAGAACTCATGAATCTCGTCCTCATCGCCCGGAGCCTGATGGCCGAACTGATTGCAGGGGAAATCCAGAATCTCCAATCCCTTTTCGTGATATTTTTTATAAAGATTTTCCAGCCCCTCATACTGGGGCGTGAAGCCGCATCCGGTGGCCGTGTTGACAATCAATAAAACTTTGCCTTTCAAATCCGCCAGATTCAAAACGGCGCCTTTGCGGGCTTTTACAGTGTAATCATAAACGCTCATGAGAAATTCCCCTTCCGTAATCAAAAAATATAATTTCATGTCTTAAAATATCACAATCAACTTACAGGCGTTATTATAACGCCCGCAATCGGCGTTGTCAAGCGCCAATATGCGTCTCATTTTGCGTTTATTATAAAACCTCACCACCCTGTCCCAATATCATTCACTTAGAACCTCACCCCCTGTCCCCCTCTCCTAAATAGGAGAGGGGGAACGCGATTTGCGGCGTTTCTTCCCTTCGCGTTCCCCTTCCCCTTCTAAGGGACTGGGCGTCCCTCGACTGGGCGTCCCCGTCCGGGGACAGGGGGAGACGCTTCACAGGCATTGCACCCACAGCCGATGGGACATATCCCGATACTTC
>CAJOQY010000260.1 GCA_905236835.1 uncultured Oscillibacter sp.
AAACGCGCGTTTTCCCGCTGGGCTGATCTCTACGCGAAATTGTCGAGCCTGTCTTATAATCCCCCCGTCTTTTTGAAGCTCAACAGCGTGATTATTACAGCGGTCAACCTGTTCGGAACGGCGCTTTTGTATGATCTGGCGGTTAGAAGCGGCGTATCCAAAGCGGACTATATGGCGTTTAATTCCTCGTTCGGCATGGTTTCCGGCGCGTTCAACGCGCTGGCCGGTATCGCGCTGACGGCGGCGAGAATCAAGCCGATATTGGATATGTGCAAACCTCTGCTGGATACCGCGCCGGAAATGTCCGACGGAAAAAAGATCGTCACCAGTCTCTCAGGCGGCATTGAGATGAATAACGTCACTTTCCGTTATCGGGAAGATATGCCCGCCGTGCTGGACAATATTTCCCTGAAAATCCGTCCGGGACAATATGTCGCCATCGTTGGGAAAACCGGTTGCGGCAAGTCGACGCTGACGCGGGTTATGCTTGGCTTTGAACAGCCGGAAAAAGGCGCGGTATATTATGACGGGCGGGATCTCACGACACTGGAATTAAGCTCCCTGCGCCGAAAAATCGGGACTGTCATGCAGAACGGAAAACTGATGCAGGGCGATATTTACTCAAATATCGTGGTTTCCGCCCCGTGGCTGACGCTGGACGACGCATGGGCGGCGGCGGAACTGGCCGGAATCGCGGACGACATCCGCGCGATGCCTATGGGAATGTTCACGATTATTTCCGAGGGACTGGGCGGCATTTCGGGCGGACAAAAACAACGCCTGATGATCGCGCGCGCCGTCGCGCCGAAACCGAAAATCCTGATTTTCGACGAAGCCACCAGCGCGCTGGACAACGTGACGCAAAAAAAAGTGTCGGACGCGCTGGACGCGCTGAATTGTACCCGCATTGTCGTAGCGCATCGCCTGAGTACCATCCGGCAGTGTGACCGCGTGATCGTGCTTGACGGTGGACACATCATTGAGGACGGGACCTATGACGATCTGATTGCGCGGGGCGGTTTTTTCGCGGAACTGGTGGCGCGGCAGAGATTGGACACGGAACCGTCAGAAACAAACGGCGGGAACGGAAGTTCAAACATATCAAAATAAATATACAAAACAGGTTTTCCCGCTTTTAACGGGGAAACCTATTTTCCGTGCGAGGGCTTCGCGCCCTCCGCGTATCGGAACGCGGAGAATTTTATTCTCCGCCGCGCCGGGATGCCCAAGCGCAAGCATTCATACCAGCCCGCGCCAGAGTTCTGACTGCGTCTGAGCAATGTAGGCGGACAGATTGATAATATCACCGTTATTGTTCACGCTGAACTGACAGCCGCACCTCTTGCAATGGTACACTGTGCCCGTTATGAAGTCATTAACATCCACGTTGAAATCACGCTGATCGCTAGCGTAGCACTGGGGGCAGTAAACGTACTGTCCAAAGGCGCCGCGCTCGAACTTGTCTTCAAAGTAACCGCCGGCGACATTCGACATATCCGCGTCGCTGAGTTTTTCCACTTCCTCCCGCTTTTTCATCGGCTGCGAAAAACCAGCGGCCTTGGCCTGATCCAGCAGTTCCTGTGTAATCCGCTTTTTTTCCATGATGATAATCTCCTTTTAAATAATAAAAACGATTTTGCGGGGCGTTTTGTTTCGGGCGTCCGGCATTCGCAACGATATATTGCCGCCGCGAGATTGGACGCCCGAATAACAATCGCTTTTTCAACAATTCGACCCGCCGCGTACCGGAACGAACGCTTACAACCGGGTGAAGCCGTCTCGCTTATTTCCGGTATCCAGTCCAGTCATAGATCAAGCCGTCCTTGTCCACTTTGATCTGACAGCCGCAGACTTCGCAACGGTACTCCGTCCCCAGCGCCATATCATTGCGCGTGACTTTAAACTTGCTTTTTTCCGTCATGCCGCATTTGGGACACCGGATCAGCTGATTCCATGAACCCAGCCCGGCATCGCTTTCAGTAAAACCGCCGGCGACATTCGACATATCCGCGTCGCTGAGTTTCGCCGCGTCGTTCTGGATGTTTTTCAGTTCTTCCGCCATGATGATAATCTCCTTTCGATTCATACAATTAACATTTAACATTTATTTTTATCCTGAACGTCCGGCGTTTCGCCGCCGCAAATACGCCGTCGCAAGCTCGGACGCTTGAATAACAAGGGATTGTTGTTCCGTCGCGCGCCGCTTTATCCGCCACGCTGTTTCGCTGTCGTTGTGTTCTATATGATATACGATTCAAGCCGGTATTTGGAGACGCTTTTTTGAAAATTTTTTAAAAATATTTTTCCGCCGTCGAGATGTTTTGTTGTCGCCGTCGTCGCGTTTTATGTGTTCTATATGATATACGATTCAGGATGGTATTCGGAGACGCTTTTTTGAGATTTTTTATTATATCGGCGCGGTCACGCGCCTCTATTAAGATTGAACGCCTTCTTCAATCAAATCTTTTTATCCATTGCGCCGTCCCTGTTTCAGATTTTTCGACCCGTTAAGATTCAACCCGTAAAATTAATGCTATTCAAATATAAAAAAAGTTAAATTTCCTCTTGCTTTTTTGATCACAACAAGATATAATCTTATATTATCACCAGAGCATAATTGATAAATTTTTTAGGAGGGCTTATTATGGATAACGAAACGCGCAATGAAGAACTGGAAGTTCAGGAGAACGCGGAAGCCACAACTAAGAAGAAAGGCAATCGCGGCCCCATGTCTGAAGCGTCAAAAAAACTGATGCTGGAACGCCGCGCGGCAACAAAAAAGCTGGCTGACAATCTGGTCCCGGATGTTTATGTACAGTATCAGGATTGGGAACACAGCGTGGCCGAAATTGTGGAGGACGCGAAAAACGCTTTCCGTCAGGAGAAGAAACGCGCTTATATCACCAGCATGAAGGTTTATATTAAGCCGGAAGAACGCGCCGCCTATTATGTCATTAATGACAAAACGGGGAAACTGGAATATTAATCTTAATCTGACAGCGGCTCTTCCCTGTGGAAACGCACCGTTTCGGCGGTGCGCTTTCACTTGAAGCGCTACAATCATGATTGTAAATTTATGATAATCCGTTTACCGCCAGACAATCCGGAGGGAAATTTTTATGGCACATCCGTATCATGGATTAAATGAACTGCGCGAAATGTTCCTGAGCTATTTCGAGAGCAAGGGACATCTGCGCCTGCCCAGTTTTTCACTGATTCCACATCATGACGCGTCTTTGCTGTTAATCAACAGCGGCATGGCGCCCATGAAAACATGGTTTACAAGAGAAGAGGAACCGCCCCGCAATCGCGTATGTACCTGTCAAAAGTGCATTCGGACCGGCGATATTGAGAATATCGGCAAAACGGACCGGCACGGGACATATTTTGAAATGCTCGGTAATTTCTCTTTTGGGGATTATTTTAAAAAAGAAGCCATTTCATTTTGCTGGGAATTTCTGACGGACGTGGTCGGTCTGGAACCGGACCGGCTTTACCCGTCGGTTTACTTGGAAGATGACGAGGCGTTTGCGATTTGGGAGCATGATATTGGCATTGCCCCGGATCGGATTTTTAAATTCGGCAAAGCGGATAACTTCTGGGAGCATGGCGCGGGACCCTGCGGCCCTTGTTCAGAAGTTTATTATGACCGCGGGCCGGAGCATGGATGCGGAAAGCCGACTTGTACGGTCGGCTGTGACTGTGATCGTTATATCGAAGTCTGGAATAATGTTTTTTCGCAGTTTGTCAACGACGGCGAAGGGCATTACTCGGAGATGAAAAATAAAAATATAGATACCGGGATGGGGCTGGAACGTCTGGCCTGCGTCTGTCAGAACGTCAATTCGCTGTTCGATGTCGATACGGTGATGAATATCACGAACCGCGTATCGGAACTGACCGGGGCGAGATACGGACAGAGTGAAAAGAATGACGTTTCATTACGGGTGATTACGGATCATATTCGGGCGTCCGT
>CAJOQY010000261.1 GCA_905236835.1 uncultured Oscillibacter sp.
ATCAAATCAATGAACCGGATTGTATCATATTTTTATTTTAACTTCAATAAAAATTTTATATCTCTCTCAAAATTTCGCGGTCAGGGTGGGGGTTTATATGAATATTCAAAACGATCAGAATCATCAAAGCGGTAAAAATATAGACATGAACCGTTTAGCGGCGGAGCGGGAAAAAATAATTATACGGACAAGCGCAATCGGCATATTGACAAATATTTTATTGGCGGCGTTCAAAGCCATGGTCGGCGTGCTGTCCAATTCTATCGCCGTGATTCTGGACGCGGTCAATAATTTGTCGGACGCGCTGTCATCCGTGATTACGATTATCGGCGCGAAACTGGCCGGGAAGGCCCCGGATAAAAAACACCCGCTCGGACACGGCAGAATCGAGTATCTCAGTTCTATGATTGTATCCGCCATCGTGTTTTACGCGGGCATTACGTCCCTGACGGAATCTGTCAAAAAAATAATCTATCCCGAAGAAGCGGATTATTCGCTTTTATCACTGGCGATTATCGCCGTCGCGATTGTTGTAAAATTAATTCTCGGAAAATACGTCAAAACGCAAGGGGAAAAAGTCAATTCGGCGGCTTTAATCGCGTCCGGGTCCGACGCGTCTTTCGACGCGATTTTGTCCGCGTCCGTGCTGGCGTCAGCTGTGATTTATCTTGTCAGCCATATCTCGCTGGAGCCGTTCGTGGGCGTGGCCATCGCGCTGGTAATTATCAAAGCCGGTATCGAAATGATGAAAGAGACTTTAAATGATATTCTCGGACAGCGGGCGGACGCGGAAACCAGTCAGAAAATCAAGAATTTATTAACTCAAGAACCGGAAATTCGCGGCGCGTATGACTTAATCCTGCATAATTACGGGCCGAATAAAAATTACGCGTCCGTCCATCTGGAACTCCCGGACAAAATGACCGTGGAGGAAGTGGACAGACTGACGCGCAAAGTCGAGGCGAAAGTCTATCGCGAAACCGGCGTGATTTTAACCGGCGTCGGCGTGTATTCTTATAATACCGGCGATCAGAAATCGGCGAAAATATATAACCAAATTCAAAAAATCGTCATGTCCCATGACTGGGCCCTGCAAATGCACGGCTTTTATGTCGATACGGAACAAAAAAATATGCGTTTTGACGTGGTGATCAGCTTTGATTTCACCCCGAAAGAAGCGTTAAAAATCATTTGCTCGGAAATACAGGAAATCTATCCGGATTATACGCTCCAAATCACGCCGGATGTGGATATATCCGATTGATTATTTTTCATCCCAAATCAGGAGGTTGCGCCGACATGACGGAAAAGGAAAAAATGCTGGCGGGAAAATTATATGACCCGTCAGATCCGGAATTGGTATCCCTGCGCCAAAAGGGACACCGGTTCAGCTATGAATATAATCAAACTCTGGAAACACAGGAAAAAGACCGCGCGCGGATTCTGGCCGAACTCGTGCCGGATATGGGCGAAAACGCGTATTTACAGGGACCCATACAGTTTGATTACGGCTGTTTTACCAAAATCGGCAAAAACACGTTCGCGAATTTTAATTTTACGGTTCTGGACTGCTGTCCGGTGGAAATCGGCGACGATGTCTTTATTGGCCCGAACGTGTCGATTTTAACGCCCGTGCATCCGTTGCGCTGGCAGGAGAGAAATTTATACCGCAAGCCCGACGGGAATCTGACCGATCAGGAATACGCGCGGCCTGTCACGATTCAGAAAAACTGCTGGATTTCCGGCAATGTGACGATCTGCGGCGGCGTGACCATCGGGGAAGGGAGCGTAATCGGCGCGGGGAGCGTCGTGACGCGCGATATACCGCCCAATGTATTCGCCGCCGGCGTACCGTGCCGGGTAATCCGTCCCATCACGGACGAGGATAAAATGCGATAAAATTTCTCTGTCAGAATTCGCCGGGGCCTTGATCCGCGTCCTATCTTCCAAATAAATCCGCTTTATTTCATCGCTTTAATTATTTCGCGCGTTCCCCGCCGTCGGACAGACGCCGCCGCGTTACGACTTCCCGCGCCGCCTTGATTTTAGCGTCCGCGTATCGGACGACATCTTTTATGACCAGTTTCCTTA
>CAJOQY010000262.1 GCA_905236835.1 uncultured Oscillibacter sp.
ATTTATAATATTTTATATTATAAATCCAGCGAAAGTTTCGCCTTGAATATCGCGACGACCGTTTTGGCGTCCTCGATTTCGCCCGCCATACAGCGGCGGAACATCTCGTCAAACGGGATTTTCTCCACCCGCAGAAATTCGCCCGGATCCAAACGCTGCCGCTCCACGCGCAGACCGCGCGCCAGATATAAATATAAAATCTCCGTATAACATCCCGGCGAGGGCAATATTTTTCCCAGAAATTCAAATTTCTCCGGAACAATCCCGGTTTCCTCGCGCAGTTCGCGCAGTCCGGCGGCTCTCGGATCCTCGCCGGGGTCCAGTTTTCCAGCCGGGAGTTCCGTTAAATCCCGTCCGAATACATAGCGATACTGTGTGACGGTATATAAATTATTTTCGTCATCCAGCGCCAGAACCGCCACGCCGCCGCCGTGTTCCACCACTTCCCGGATCGACTCGCTCCCGTCCGGCAGGCGCACCCGGTCTCTATGCACGGAAAAAATTTTGCCCCGGAAAATCTCTTCCCGCGCCAGCCGTTCTTCCTGAAACTCCGCGTTTTGATCCGATTTCCGCCCGTTTTCCTCCACGCTTCCCGTAATTCCCATAACAGCCGCTCCTTTCACGTTTCCCGCGCGCTTTTCGGCGCGCCGCCATGTTCCCCGCGCTTTTCGACGGATTTTATAATCCAGTATACCACACGCGAAAAAGATTCGCAACCGGATTTGTTTACGCTTTTTCCTCTTGAAGCGCGCGCCAAAACATGGTATAATATCATCAAATTGTCAGGAAGGGAGGCCGCGCGCCACGGAAAAAAAAGAATTCAAAACAGCGGCGACCAATCGCAAAGCCCGCCATGAATATTATATCGAAGATTCCTATGAGGCCGGGATTGAGTTATTCGGCACGGAAGTCAAATCCATCCGCGCCGGGACAGTGAATCTGAAAGATTCTTTCTGCGCCGTCCGCGACGGTGAATTATTCGTGTATCATATGCACGTTTCCCCGTATGAAAAAGGCAATATTTTTAACCGCGATCCCGTCCGGGACAGAAGGCTTCTCATGCACAGACGCGAAATCCGCAAATTAAACGCCCTTGTCCAGCGTGACGGTTATACGCTGATCCCCCTGCGCGTATATTTCAAAAACGCCCGCGTCAAACTGGAAATCGGGCTGTGCAGGGGCAAAAAGAATTACGACAAACGCGACGCCGCCGCCGCGCGCGACGCCAAGCGCGAAATCGACCGCCATATAAAAGAAAGGAATCGGTGAGTTTCATCTATGAATGACGAACAGAACAAAGCGCAGAACCGGCATGACGCGCCGGAATCCAATTCCAGCCAAAATCCCAATCTGGAATTTAATCAAAATCCCCTCGTTACGATTACCATGGACGACGGGCGCGTCATGACCGCCGAACTGTACCCCGACAAGGCCCCCAACACGGTATATAATTTTATCAGCCTCGCGTCAAAAGGCTTTTATGACGGCTTGATTTTTCATCGCTGTATCCCCGGATTCATGATTCAGGGCGGCTGCCCCGATGGAAACGGCACGGGCGGCCCCGGCTATGTCATCGAGGGCGAATTTTCCGGCAACGGATTTCCCGATAATGATCTCAAGCATACCACCGGGGTTTTATCTATGGCGCGGACGATGGCTCCCAATTCCGCCGGAAGTCAGTTTTTCATCATGGTCGCGCCCGCGCCGCATCTCGACGGGCAATACGCCGCCTTTGGCCAGATCATAGACGGCATGGAAACGGCCATCGACATTTCCCGCGTCCCCCGGAATCAGCGGACCGACAAGCCCAATGTCGATCAGCGTATCAAAAGCATCCGCGTGGATACGCGCGGCATTGACTATCCGCCGCCGAAAACGCGCCGGAGATAATATAATAATATAATCAAATACAAAATCCCCCTTCCCTGTCTTTTTCATGGGAGGGGGAACATAATTGATAACGCTTTTTCTGTTTTTCTAAACATATTCCCTTTTTTTCTGAAAATATAAGAAAAGATTCAGATTTTGATTATATAACGGCGATTTAAAAGGTATCGCCGATATTTTCGATGGATTTTAAATAAATCGCTTTGCATTTGAGGCGATAATCTTCAATATCAAATGTAATCATTGTTTTATCGTGAAAGCAGGGATAACAGGAAAACTCCGTGATCCATGTAATCGCCGGGTCCGAGTTAATACAAATTTCATAAACATCATGAAATGTAAACGTCGCAACCATAGAATTATATTCAAGTTTCAATTTCGCCTGATGTTCGGAATGTTGAAACAAGATAATTTTGCTGTCATAAAAAGAAAATTCTCCAAGGTTTTTATATCCTTTGATTAGTTTAATCTGTTCATCATATGGCGCGTTCATACAAGTTTCCCGATGAGAGAGGGTATCATGCTCTAATTGTATATAATCTAACTCTTCTTTTTCCGGGAATTGTCCGCTTTCGATTGCGAGATGATATTCCTCCAGCGCGGGTTTGATATATTTATGAAGTCTTTGATATTCGTTGAGACGGGCGGGGTATTCGCCCGATACCATGTTCAGAACGCGGGCGTAAACAAGATGATCTTTTACCGCGGAATTTTTCGCCTCATGATACGCTTTCCACATATAATAATATCCGATTTCCTCATCGCGGCTCCAGTTTTTTAACTTTTTTGAACCCCATAACGCAAATTTCGCTTTATCATAATCCGCGCGGATTTCTTCCCATTCTGAATTTATAACACATACGCTTCCTTTCTTTCTGATATAGTCAGTTCTTTTCCACAACGCCATTAAATAATATCATATATTTTAATGCTTTTCAAGAAAAATTTTCGTTGTACTTTTTTGACGGCGGGTGTAAAATAATATAAAAATAATAAATTTATCCGGAAGGGGGAGGGATATGTTGACGCGGATGATGTCATGGAACGTCAACGGCCTGCGGGCGTGTCTGAAAAAGGGATTTCTGGACGTGTGCGATTTCGCGAACGCGGATGTTATTTGTTTACAGGAGACGAAAATGCGTCCGGAACAGGCGGAATTTGATCTGCCCGGATATGAACGCTATTGGAACAGCGCCGATAAAGCCGGATATTCCGGGACGGCGGTATTCACGCGCCGCGCGCCGTTGAATGTCAGTTATGATTTCGGCATTGACGCCCATCGGCACGAGGGACGGATTATCACGGCGGAATTTGATTGTTTTTATCTGGTGTGCTGTTATACGCCGAATTCCAAAGATCAGCTTTTGAGATTGGATTATCGTATGGCGTGGGAGGATGATTTGCGGGATTATTTGATAGACTTGGATCAGGTCAAGCCGGTTGTGTACTGCGGGGATTTGAACGTGGCGCATAAAGAGATAGATTTAAAAAATCCGAGTACGAACCGGCGCAATCCGGGCTTTACGGACGAGGAACGCGGAAAATTAGATAATTTATTAAACAGCGGCTTTTTAGATACGTTTCGGGTGATACATCCGGATTTGACAGGGGCGTATACATGGTGGAGTTATCGCGGACGGGCGCGGGAAAATAATACCGGATGGCGGATTGATTATTTCATCGTGTCGGAAAGACTGCGTGATCATATTATCAACGCCGACATATGGAGCGAGATTCACGGGAGCGATCACTGCCCCGTCACGCTGGAACTGGATATATAATATTAAATATAAAATTTACACGGAGTATATAAATTGATGGATATAATTAAAAATTTGCCGTATTTGAAACAGGAGTTATATGAAAACGGCTATTCGCGCCAAATGGAATTGACGTTTCCGGACTGCGGACCGGATAAAAAGGCGCGCGTTTCGACTTTATTAAGCTGGATGGCGGTATTCGGCGGATTTGATTATGACGCGCGGGGATTGACGCATGAGGTGTTATGGCAACGGCGGGAAGTGTTTTTACTGTCGCGGGCGGTGATTAATATGCACAAGCGGCCCATGGATCGGGATATATTAAATGTAATAACCTGTGAGGACAGCGTAAAAGGCGCGCATATGCGGCGGGTGTATCGCATGGAGTATCCGGACGGGACCCGCGCGGTCAGCGCGAAAAGCGACTGGATTTTAGCCGATCCGATCAGCCGCAAGATTTTGCGTCCGTCGAGTTTCACGGGACGGGAGCTTTCGCCGTGTCCGATAGAGATCGACTGTCCGGAGCCGGGAAAAATCCGGTTTCCCGCGCGGGATGATGATATAAATAATAATATAAATCATCTTGGGGAGCGGGTTGTCAGATGGTCGGACTTGGACGGAAACGGCCATGTGTTCAGCGGGAATTACGCGGATTTCGTATGGGACTGTCTGCCGGATGATTTGAGAGAGCGGGATGTTGTATTATTCGCGATTAATTACAGCAGAGAGGCGGTATTGGGAGAGCGTCTGCGTTTACGCGGCGCGTTCGCGGATGACGGAAACGGGCATGATTATATCATCCGGGGCGACGGTCCGGACGGGATGTGTTTTCTGTGTGAGATAAAATTTAAATCATAAAAATATAATATAAAAATAAAAAGCCGGAATATTTCGCTATTCCGGGCATAAATAAAATAATGACAAGGAGCGATATAAAAAGATGTGCGAGAACAAAAGGGACAATCGGCGCGCGTATCGCGCGCGTATGCCGGGACGGCGTCACGCGTATATATGGGGCCTGTGCGCGGCGCTGGCGCTGACGGTCGCGATGGCGGTCATACCGATCCGCGCCGCCGCGACGGATGAGAATTTCATGGACAGCGGCTGTGACAGCATGAAAAAACTCAGCGCGTCGGAAATCGTCAAGCTCTTGGAGGACACCGCCGGGACGGCCCCGACGGACCCGGGAGAATTATATGACGAAGTCCCGTCGTTTACAAATCCGTATGATACGGGAATTGTCAAAGAAATATATCCGCAAAAGGCAACGGACAGATTAAACGCTTTGCGGGCGATCGCGGGCGTCCCCGCCGTGACGATGGATAAAAATCTGAACGACAGCGGACAATATGGCGCCGTGATTTTAGGCTGTCTGGGCGTGGCGTTTTCGCATTATCCGGCGCAGCCGCAGGACATGAAAGATGATTTTTACGAAAAGGCCGAAGCCGCGACGCGATCCAGCAATATCTACGCCGGGCGGGATTTATTGGCGACGCCGGACGGCTTTATGAACGATTCCGACGCGCGGAACGTGGACCGGCTCGGACACCGCCGCTGGCAGTTAAATCCCACCATGGGAAAAGTGGGATTCGGTTATGTCGCCGGGGCGCCGAATACTTACAAGCAGTACACGGCGGAAATGTGCCATGACCGGAGCGCGAGCAATAATGATTATAATTTTATCTCTTGGCCCCCGTCCGGGAATTTTCCCAACAGTTTATTTGGCGGCAATATCGCGTGGAGCGTCAGCGTGAACACGTCGCGCTATGAGACGATCAACCGGGCGAATTTCCGCGTTGTGCTGACGATGGAAGAGAACGAGACGCGCAATAAACGCTCATGGACATTTTCGGACAACGCGCCGGAGGCGCCGTATACGCCCGCCGGGGCCGGGACGTATTATAATATAGAAACAAGCTGGTACGGCATTAACAGCTGTGTGATTTTCCGCCCGGACGGGATCGAGAATTATACGGGCGACTGGACCGTGAGTCTCTATGGTCTGAGAGACGCGCGGGGCGAGGACGCGGATATTCATTACCGGGTGAGTTTTTTCGATCCGGAGAATCCTCCGGAGGAGGCGCAAGAAACATGGCCGGAGACGAATCCGGATCAGGCGTTGAAAACGGCGGAAGTCACGGATGTCACGATAGCCGAGCCGGACACGAACGGCGCGCGCGCCGTGACGGTCAAGGCCAAAAGCGCGGACGGCGGGAATTTTTTAATCGCGCTTGCCGCTTATGACAAAGACGGGAAATTATTATCCTCCGGCGCGCGCATGGCGGATTTGACCGCGTCCGACAGCGAAACGGTTTTCTCTTTGGCGGGGAGCGCGGACGCGAAATCCGTGAAAGCGTTCTTAATCGACAGCAACCGGCGCGCGCCCGGTTCGAGCGTATTTAAAAAAGACGTTCCGGACGCGTCGGCGCAAGCGATGGCCGTTGCTGATTTTGATTTGGATTCCAGAGAAACGGAGCTTTTGATCCCCCCGTTGCCGGAAATGTGAATAATATTTAATATATTTTAATATATTATCACGCCGAAAAAATAATCATGCCGCCTTTTTCGTCAAATCCGGTGTCCCAGAGCCGATCAAAATCCAGCCAGCGCGGGCTGCCGTAAGTCACGGCCTGTACCCGGAATCCGGCGCCGGGATTTAAATCATGATTATCATCATAGCCCATGAGCAAAAACCAGTGCCATGTATAAAAATCAAATTCCGGCTTGCCGTGGCGCAGTAATAAAAACGGAATCGGATACCCGGCGTTGATTTGCGAAACAACGCGGTCCCGCGCCGCCTGATAAGATTGGCTCCCATGGAACGCGCCGACGGAAAGCCCGGTCTGATTCACGTCCCGGAGATATTGCGTAAATCCCTCCTGATAAATTTCCAGCCGGTCCACGCCGCGCATACGCGGCCCCAGTACGCGTTTCATATGGCGGGATAAATCCAGATAATCCGCCCGCGTGATTTGTTCCGGGTTAAACTTGATCATATTTTGATACCCCATGCGCAAGGCGAAATAGACGCACGAATCACACGCCGTCACCGCCGCGCAGCCGCCCATACGCATGAATATATCCGGAAACCAGTCCTGATTCCATCCGTAAGCGCCGTCAATCGTGAAATGCCTTAATTCCTGTCTCATGATGATAAATTCCACTTCTTTTCGTTGATATAATCATATGCTTTGATATTAAAATTATATTTTATTATCAAAGCATATTTTTATTAATTTGTAAAGAGAACATCAGGCGAAAATCACGGCGCGGCGTTTTGACAGGGGATTTATGGGTTTTTGTTGAAATTGATAAAAATTCCCGCGGCCTTTTTTCACCCGGATTTGACGCGCGTTCCGTGATTTTTACCTGACTGTCCGGAAAATTTTCCATGATTTTCATGCAAAACATATCTGATTTTTGAAAAAACGTCACAAAAAATACGCACATTACTCTATCACAATCCCACATTTCGCTATATGAATTCCGCACAAAATCCAGTAGAATTTATATCAAAGCTATTGGGGATTTTCACTGTTACGCTTGTTTCATGATCCGCTTTCGCCGGTTGATCTTTCTCAAGCCGCGTGACGATTCCCGACGGCGCAATGATTAAGGAGGGTCTCCGCATGAACAATCACGGCAAACTTCGCAAACTTTCCGTTCTGCTTCTGGCCGTCGTCATGGTACTGACGCTGGCCGCGTGCGGCGGCGGCAACGCCAATTCCGGCGGTAACGCCAACGCGGGCGCTGAGGAATCTTCCGGCGATACCGGATCTTCCGGCTCCGGCGGCTCGGCCACCGCGCTGGAAGTCAAAATCTGGGACAATACCCAGCTGGCCGGACTGCGGGAAATCGCCGCGGAATGGACCGCCATTTCCGGAATCCCCGTGAACATTCAGGTCGTTACATGGGATGACTATTGGACGCTTCTTGAGGCCGGCGCTTCCGGCGGACAGATGCCCGACGTGTTCTGGATGCACTCCAATACCGCCCAAATGTACATGGAAGCGAATAAATTGCTTGATCTGACGGATTATATCAATCATTCGGATGTGATTGATCTGGCGAATTATTACGACGGCATTACCCGGTTATATTCCCTCGACGGCAAACAGTTCGCCGTGCCGAAAGACCATGACACCATCGCGCTGTTGTATAATAAAGCCCTGTTCGACGCCGCCGGCGTGGAATATCCCACGGACAACTGGACTTGGGATGATTATTATGAAGCCGGCAAAGCCATTACCGAAGCCGGAGCCGGTTCTTATTACGGCGTGGCCATGAACACGACGAACGATCAGGACGGCTGGTTTAATATTATCTATTCTTACGGCGGCTATGTGATTTCCGAGGATCACAAGACCTCCGGATGGGACAATCCCAACACGAAAGAGGCCATGGAATTTGTCGGCAAACTCTGCTCCGACGTATTCGCGCCGCAGAACGTCGTATCCGAAAACGGTACGGACACGATGTTTAATAACGGCCTCGCCGCTATGATTACGCAGGGTTCTTGGATGATTAAATCTTTCTATGACGATGACGACGCCTTTAATGAGGACGGCAGTCAGAATTACGCGTGGGTCATGCTTCCGTATCACGACGCCAACGGCGACGGCGCGCCGCAGAAAGAAGAACGCTGCTCGCTTTACAACGGCCTCGGCTGGG